>DASUMO010000444.1:0-7937 GCA_036277695.1 Chitinophagaceae bacterium | reverse complement strand
ATGATGGTGTTCACGAATGAACGAACAGCAACTCATACCCTATTTATTCCGGACAGAGTTTAGTAAAATAAGCTCTGTCCTTTCGAAATTATTCGGCCTTGAGCATATTGAAGTGGCAGAAGATATCGCCAGCGAAACTTTTTTATCGGCCCTTGAAACCTGGCCTTACAAAGGCGTTCCTGAAAATCCTGCTGCCTGGCTTTATGCTGTTGCAAAAAACAAAACCAGGAATTATCTGCACCGGAACAAAATATTTTCCGAAAAGATAATTCCCGGCCTGCAAACCGGAACCATTAATAGTTTTGAAATTGATTTATCAGAAGATAATATTAGTGACAGTATGCTGCAAATGCTGTTTACCCTTTGCCATCCGGCGATCTCCGCTGAAGCCCAAATTGGCTTGTCGCTCCGTACGCTTTGCGGTTTCGGTATTGACGAAATTGCAACAGCTTTTTTAACAAATAAAGACACGATTAATAAACGCCTGTCCAGGGCCAGGGAAAAATTAAGGGAGGAAAAAATACGGATAGAATTCCCGGCCTTAGAAGAAATTGATCTACGCCTGGATACCGTGCTTACGACCTTGTATTTATTATTCAGTGAAGGCTATTATTCTGAAAACAAAGAAGAAGTGATCCGGGAGGGGCTTTGCCGGGAGGCCATGCGTTTGACTTTTCTGCTGATAGAAAACCAATATACCAACCAACCAAAAGTGAATGCACTATATGCCCTGATGTGCTTTCATGCCTCAAGGCTGCCTGCAAGGAAAAACAATAACGGGGAAATTATTTTATACGAGCAACAGGATGAAAACTTGTGGAACCGGGACTTAATTTCCAACGGTGCATATTACCTGCATAAAGCATCGGTGGGGAACCGGATCTCCAGGTATCACCTGGAAGCAGCCATTGCCTATTGGCACACTGTTAAGCCGGATACGGAGGAAAAGTGGGAAAATATTTTACAGCTTTACAATCAGCTTTTGCAAATTGAATATTCCCCCATTGCTGCATTGAACCGGACCTACGCCCTTTCCAAAACAAATGGAAAACAGGAAGCTATCACGGAAGCAGAAAAATTGAAATTGGAGGACAATCACTTTTATTTTGTGTTGTTGGGAGAACTTTATACCGGAATTGACGACAGAAAAGCAAAAGATTGTCTCGAAAAAGCGGTTAGATTAGCAAAGACAAATTCCGACAGGCAGACCATTTTGAAAAAACTGTAAACTTCTGACAATTAAACCGGCATCTTAAATAATACCCATGCCAAAGACGAAACCAACAACTGTTGCCGAATACATAAATAACGCTCCGCGGGAAGCGCAGGTAAAACTGCGCGAGATCCGCGCCATCCTGAAAAAAGTTGCACCCAAAGCAAAAGAGAAACTGAAATGGGGATCACCGGTATTAGAAGAAAAGCGGATCCTTTTCGCTTATACAGCATTCAAATCGCATCTTAATTTTATGCCCACTCATTCTTCATTGAAACCCTTTGAAAAAGAATTAGCAAATTATACCACCGGCAAAGACACGATCCAGTTCCCCTATGACAAACCGCTCCCGAAAGCGCTTATTCGTAGGATTGCTGCTTTTAGGGCCAGGGATGTGAGGGAAAATGATGCACGATGGATGTAGTGCTGTTTGAACCCATAACCAAATCAAGACTTTCAAATCACTGGGGTCGTCGTCTATAGTAAAACTGCTTTATCAGTAGGGGATCGTAGTTTTTCTAATCCATAAATCAGGGGTTCAAGGTGTCCACTCATGTTAACAATACTTTACGGCCCCTCACTTTTAACTCCTCAAAATATTTCAGATTTTGTAAGGGCAAATGTGAGTAAGGAACAGTGGGCTAACTTAAAACGACCCCTATGACAACATCTGTACTCCGGAATTTCTTTCTCTGCATTCTATTCTGCTCCTGCGCTTCCAGTTCACGAAACAGCAGGCAACCTGAAGTCAACAATAATTTTGACAATGGAATGTATGAACAACCCAGCCTGTTACCGGAAAGCAATCCCCAATCCCTGATGGATTTACCACAATCCGAAGACGGAGGATTTGTTTTGAAACCCGGCTTCTACGAGGCGGAATTCAAGACCTATTGTCTTCAACCGGGTACCCCCGACCCCAGGGAAGGAGATGCTTACCTGCAGGGACCGGTTACCGGTTACCGGAAAGAAATCGTGGAATCCGTTTTGCTGAATTCAAAAGGTAAGCAGGACATTGAACAAAAGAATATTCAGCTACTGCTCTGGTCGGTGGTGAGTGGTTCCAGTTTCAACAAGCTTCCCTACCAGGCACAGGCCGATGCCAGGCGGCTGCTGACGCCAAAACAGGTTTTTGAATTAAAAGGGGGTGTAATGGGTGCCATTAAAAATTTCTCCCACTCAACAGGAATACTAAGCGCCAACAAAGACATGCAGCGTTTGTTTGACGCCGGTGTCGGCTCCTATGAAACATTTGAACGATTGGCAGTACGCAGGGAGCAATCGCAAGTGTTAAAAAGGGGAGTGAAATACGATCAATGGTACAGGCAGGAAGGGAATTACTATGTACGTTATTTCCCCGAGAGTTATAAGAAAGTCAGGATACAGGTTTATGTGCCGGAGAATTTGCTGGATACCGAAGGTAAACTGGATGGGGAATACCTGGTATTTGACCCCACGGGACAGCAGGCAATTCCTGCCTTTACGAATGCACAACGACTGGGTATCGGTGCACCGGTCATTGAAATTGTGAGGGCAATTATCCGTGTAAATAAAAAGCCTGGCACACCAGCAAAATCACCAGTGAAAAAAAATCCTAAGGCAGGTGTTTAAGTCATGTAAGTGCGTGTTTGGCGCTAAAGCATGACCCGGTATGGTTGGGCCTGCACCTTATAGCTTTTTATTTTATCGCTTAATCACAAGCACATTAAACTTTTGGTCTTTAAAAATAATGGCTGCCGCGGCATAAGCGGCATATACAGGAGTACAATTATCATTGCAATCTTTGAGGTTATAAGTAAATTTACCCATCAACATATAACCATAGGTGATAATTTTCCATTTTTGTGTGCCGGCGTTGTATTCTACAGAATAATTTGCATAACCGACACTTGCCGCTGTAATGAAAAGCAGCGCGTTCGGATCACCGTTGCAGGAAGGATGATCGATCTCGAATGAACTACCGTCGGCAGGACAGGTAACCATAAAGGCTGGTGAATTGCTACCAGATACACGAATATTACCCGTTATTTCCACCGCAGCATTATCCCCTCCCGGGCGTAACAGCGTTTTGCCATTTACTTCAAGCCTGGAAACCGGGTTGATTGTATTGATCCCCACATAACCATTACTCAGGATAGACATTTTTTCTGTGAGTGCGGCTGAGGTCGATGCTACGCCTGTAAAAAAAGACATTCTTGCCGCCAGGCTACCCGTACCGGTAGTGCCAATAGCCCCGGTAAAGAACGACCCTGTTTTAAAGAAGGTTCTTACATTAATACCCGGGTTGAGTGCGTTTGTATTCTCCAGTTGCAAAAGTTCCGGACTATTCCATCGGGCATGAAGCTTTGCCGCCGGGGCTGCAGTTCCTATACCGACATTCCCGTTACCCGTTACCAGTGAGGGTCCAAGCGAGGATGTAAAATAACCCCCTATACCCGTAAAGGAACTTCCATACAAACCATACCCGCTGGTACTGCTGCTACCTTTAATGCCGCCGTTTATCCCGGTTACAGAGGTATTAGTAAGTTCCATGACATACCCGTTGCTCACATCCTGTGATGCGGTGAATGGCAAAGTGAATCCCCCGCCATTGTTTTGGTCCGCTAATTTCTGCCAGCTACTGTTTGTGCGCAAATAGAGCGCTGCCTGAGTGGAATTATAAATTAGCATTCCGTCCGTTGCATTCAGTATATTCATTTGTGTATCGGTCAGCCTGGGGAGTAAGAACCCTTTCCCGTTGCTGCCATCCAATTCCAGTATTGCATTCCCATCGGGATTCCCTGTACCTCCGATTTTTACTCCCTGCGCAAAAAGTGATGGCTGCATTGCAATAACAAATAACAAGATGATGATCTTAAACATTGGCTTTGATTTAGTGTTACAAAATTTGCCTCTCCACTTACCAAAATAAAATCCGGTGAATGACCGGCAGGGATGAACGAATGAATGGATATAAGAAACATTCACGATGAGTTGCATTATTAAAAAGAACGGATCATAAATTCCAGGAATGTCCGGAATAACAATCCCTTTATTCATTGATATCACCCGTTCATTAATTGGATTTGAACAAAGCTTTCCAGAGGGGCATCTTGCCCTAAATCAAAAGCAATGAAAAGGATATTATTTATTACTTGTACAAGTCTGCTGGTAGTGATTTCCTCGGCGCAGGTAGCCGTCAATACTTCAGGTAGCAGCCCTGCCCCTTCTTCCATGCTTGATGTGAGTTCCACTTCCAATGGACTGCTTATACCGCGTATGACCAGTGATCAACGAAAAGCTATTCCAAACCCGGCAATGGGTTTGCTGGTTTTTGATACGGACAGGCAAACCATTTACTTATTCGATGGCGTAAACTGGAAGCCGATGATGGTAACGCTGGACCATATGCTTCCGCTCATTTCAAGGCAACCCGCAGGGATCACCCCCTTGTCGAAATTTGGGAATTCTGTTGATATCTATGAAAACTATGCAATAGTAGGCGCCCCGGGCGATACGGCAAATAATCTCAGCTGCGGAGCTGCCTATATATACTACAAAGACAACGGTTCATGGAAACAACAGGTTAAGCTTAGTGCTCCCAACGCTGTAGCGGGTGATAAGTTTGGGTATTCCGTATCTATCTATAATGATGTGGTAGTCATTGGCGCCCCCGGTAAAGCCATTTCAGGCGGCAGTGAAAAAGGGAGAGTATATGTATATAAACGCAGCGGTCATGTATGGAATCTCGTGATAGGATTACAAGCCTCCAATGGACTGGCTTATGACCGTTTCGGCAGCGCAGTTGCCATTGACGGCCAAATGATCGTGGCGGGTGCACCGGAAACAGACTATAGCGGTAAAACAGATGCGGGCACTGCTTATGTGTTCCGTTTTGAGAATAATTTCTGGATTCAAAAAAAGTTATTCACTCCGGCAGACCCGGTTAACAACGGTCATTTTGGTCTCGCCCTGGATATCTCAGCCACAACGATAGCCGTGGGTGCACCGGCTGCTTCAATAGGAGCGACAACTTCTGTTGGTGCTGTCTATATTTTTAATAATACGGATTTTACAGGCACGAATTGGGTGAATGGACAGAAACTGGTGCCTGATGAAGTGCAGCAATACATGGAATTTGGTAAAGCAATTGATATTGATGGCGACCGCATGATGGTCGGGGCCCCTTCAACTAAACACGGGGATGAAGTTTATGCCGGCAGATGCCTGCATTTTAACCGTACCAACGGACTCTGGACGAATAACGCAACCTTGAATTCGTTGAATGCAATGGACCGGGCAGGAACGGCGGTTGCCATCCTGGGAGATTATTATTTAACTTCTTACCCTGGCTGGCAGGAGAAAAAAGGGCGGGTTATGCGTTATAGAATAGATGGAAATGAAGGATTTAAATATCTTTATGACGATGACCGGGATGCCATTCGTTTTTTTGGAAATGCAATTGCAGCCCATAATGGCCAATTTATAATTGGTGCCAACGGGTACTCAGCGGGCGCTGTGTTTTTTGGGGTAATCGAATAAAGCAGGGATCGCGTCACCGTTCGTTCACTGGTTCCTGCCGCTTGCAGTTTAAAAGATTTCTTACAGGTTTACCGCCATATCTTTTTGATTGAATGAAAACCAGGTTATATAGGTTCATCATTGTGGGGTTGATGTTTATCACCGGGATTGAGGGTAGTACCCAATCCCGTTACCGTTTTTTTACCCTGGGCATGGAGCAGGGTTTAAGCTCCGATTTAATCTGGACGGTTTGCCAGGACAAATACAATTATATGTGGATCGGCACTGAAAACGGGTTAAATCGTTACGACGGCCATAGCATCAGGCAATACTTTCATAATTCAGCGGACTCTTTCTCCATACCCGGCAACAGCATTTACTGGATGTATAAAGACAAGGACGGTGAATTGTGGTTTTCATTAGGAAGCCGTGGTACAGCGCGGTATAACTATGCAAAAGACCGGTTTGAAAGATTTACCCCATTCGATAGTATCCGGAAAAAAAATAATTACCCGGCTCCTCTTTGGCGAATGGGAGAAGACCAGCTGCACAGAATTTACTTCGCCTGCGGGGGAGCCTGCTTCCGGTACACAAAAGCCAGCGGAAAAATGGAAGACCTGACCCCTCTATTCCAGGGGGAGATAAGAAACTACGGTGTAGCCATGTTTATAACCCAGGGGAAGCAGCTCTTATGGATACTTACCGATAACGGGCTTTTCAGGTACGACCTGGTCACAGAGCAGATGCGAAAGATTCCATTCGACCAGGATAAACTGGGATTCGGGTCTTCATCCATGCACGATGGTGAATTCATCAATGAACATGAAATGCTGGTTTCGGTTAGGCGGGGAGCTTTTGTTTTATTTGATACCAGGACAGAAACCTTCAGAAAACCACCCCCACCCTTTGATCCAACCCATTCCAAAATCTATTCTGAAACCGGCGGTGTGCTGAAAGATTCCAAAGGGAGAATATGGTTAGCTAATTCACCTTATGGTTTAATCGAATATTTTCCGGCGGATAACAGCACCTACCTGTTAAAAAGCGAAAGATCCTATCCATACCCCTTCCCGGACCAGGAAGGAAGTGGCATGAATGTGTACGAAGATAACAGTGGAAATATTTGGTATTGCAGTTCCCGGAAAGGAGTGATATGGTTCAAACCTGAAAATGATTTTATCCAGGTATTCGACAGGGATTTTTCCAAAGAACATTCCCTCCCGGCTAATTACGTAACCAGTTTCCTGCCGCTCGAAAAGAACAGGATATTAATCGGTACCAATAACGGCATGACAGCATTTGATACCCGGACCAACAGCTTTACAAACTTCCCCAAAGCACTTACCGATACCGACAATTATCCCCATCCATCAGTGCGTGCCCTGTTGCAATCAGGTGATTCCGTTTTTATCGCCACCTCCCGGGGACTTTCCATATATAATAAAAAAACAAACAACTTCAGCCGTTATATAAATAAAATATGGTCTGATTCAATCTTTCCTTCCGGCATGGGGGGCTTACACAGGGTGCAGCAGGGTCAGTTATATATTGAGGGAGGACAGCTGATACAATTTGACCCGGCTACAAAACAATTCATCTATCCTTCAGGCAGGAATGGTCTTTCCGGCCTGGTAGATATCCATGCATCCCATTACGATGCACAAACCGAAACGCTGTGGTTGGAAGCGGGTAAAGCGCAGCTTTATTCTTACGACCTGCGAAGCCAGCAAACAACGCATCATCCATTTTCAACCGATACAACTCTTCAAGTCATTAATGTAATCAGGACAGATGCTGAAGGCAAGCTATGGCTGGGCACTTCAGGTGGATTATACCGCTATGATCCCAGTACCCGTAAGAGCAATAAACCCCGGCTGCAAACTTCCTTCCCGGAAGTTTATAATATCGCTTTAGGAGATATCCCATTCATCTGGATTGCTACAAAGGGGGAAATTGTGAAGTACAATCCCCTCTCCGGTGAATCGGTTATCTTACCGGTCACCGCCCTCTTCTCCAATAGCTGGATTGTGAAAAAAGCCTTCTTCCTGGATCCCGAAGGTTTTTTATGGGTGGGTACCACTAAGGGTTTTGGAAAAATTGATACCCGCCGTTTTACTTCCATACATGATTCCAGGCAACCGCAACTGGTCAGGTTCTCCGTTTTTGACCAATCGATGGTTTTTGACGAGCCATTCGCCCAACTTGGGAAAATTGACCTGCAGTA
>DASUMO010000443.1:0-5414 GCA_036277695.1 Chitinophagaceae bacterium | reverse complement strand
GTAGGTATGTGAGGGAGTGGGAGTATTATAAACAGCCCCTGGTTCTCCAAGATTCCATTGATAACTCACAATACTGTCAACAGAACGAATGGAAGCAACAGGGGTAAATGTAAATGGGATACAACCGCCGGCCGGAGCATTGGCGATTTCAACAGAGATGGCACGGATTTGAATGAACTGGGATTTCGTGATGGTATTGCTGCATCCGCCCGGGAGTGTAATGCTTAATGTGACATCATAAAATCCAGGGCTGGTATAAGTATGCGAAGGGTTTTGTTGGTTCGATGTGGTACCATCGCCAAAACTCCATAACCAGGTTGAAGCAGCCGGGCTGGCATCTGTGAATTGCACGGTAAAAGGTGCCCTGCAGGCTGTACTGTCATTGGCCCTGAAATCAACGGGTGGCTGGCTAACGATATTTACGGTTTGGGTTATTGAATCACTGCAGTTGCCATAATTATTAATAAGTTTTACCTGGTAGCTTCCTCCAGCCAGGAATGTTTTGGTGGGATTGGTTTGCGAGGAAGTTGTGCCGTCACCAAAGTCCCAGAATGCGGAAGCCGGTGCAGGGGAAGAACTGTTTTGAAACGTTACGGTTTGTCCGATGCAGATACTGGCAGGTACGATGAAATTGGTTGTTTTACCATTGATGATAATATTTTTTGTAATAGTTCCATTACATCCCAAATCACTTTGGACAGTTAGCTGTACCGGGTAGGTGCCGGCAGCCGGGTAACTGCTGCTGGGGTTTTGTTGAGTCGATACGGGGCTGCCATTTCCAAAATTCCAGGAATAGGATAAAACCCCCGGGCCAGCGGACTGATCCAGGAAATTGACAAGAAAAGGAGGTTGACAAGTACCGGGTTGTGAAAAATTGAAATCGGCATTGATACCGCTTACGATCCGTATATAGCGGCCAATTGAATTAAAACTCTGGCAACCCGTACTGCTGGTTACTTGTAATGAAACCGTGTAAAATCCTGTGCTGGTATAAGTATGTGTGGGGTTTTGCTGGGTAGAAGTATTTCCATCACCAAAACTCCAGAGCCAGTTAGTAATTGTTCCTGCCCCGGGTGGTAATGTAGTTTGGTCAGTAAAACTAATCTGGGCAGGAGCGCAGGCCGTGGTCATATTAGCAATAAAGGAAACAGCCGGGGCCGGTGACACGGTAATAAGATCGGTCTTGATCTCTTCATCAATCCCATTTGCATTTCGCACAACCAGTCTCACAGTATAAACCCCGGGCTGCGAAAAATTTACAATGGGATTACGCGCAGTGGAGAGTTGTCCATTACCAAAATCCCAGTTCCAGGAAAAAGGACTACCACTGGACAAATCGGTGAATTGAACTACCAGTGGAGCACATCCGGTAGTCTTGCTGGCTGAAAAATCAGCAACCGGTGATTGAGAATAACCGGGTTTCAGGGCAACTAACAAAAAAAAAGTAAAAAGGGTCGTTAGTTTTGTAAGGGTATTATTCAGCTTTTCCGTCAATGGTCTCGTTTGATTAATTAGGTAAACACTGCCAGCAAAAACTATTCCTGCAATGCTCCTGTGACCAGAAACATTGAACCGCGTTTAGTCTATACCGGCTAACAAAACACTACTATATCATCCGCTCCTAAACCCAGGATGGATTTAACCTTATAAGAGTACGAAAAAACAAAAATAAATGAGAACAGGGTAGAAATCTAAAGTTTATCCAGCCTCATCGTCTTGGTTTCAGTCCCCACCGTTTGTGAGGCAACTACATAGGTCCAGCTGTTGTTGAGAATTTTCCAACTCCCGTTGATCAGGCTCAAAGGTGCAGTAACTCCCACAAAATTAGCCGAGGTGGTCATGGAACTGGCATCGCCGTCCCATGTTCCCGTTTTCTCAACCGAACCGTTATTGATTGCATCAACGGTTTTATTGCTGTAATACTGGAATTTATAAGTGGAAAAACTGGTTGTTATATCAGATCCGTTATGGGTAAAACTGGTGATTTTCCATTGGCCGTCTGTCATGGCTTTAATGACGGCATCCTCTTTTAGTTTTTCGATAGCCTTTTTACAACCAGGCAGTAAAAAAAGTACGAATAAAATAGTAAAGATTGTCTTCATAGTAAAGTTTGGATCCACAAATTAAATATATCTGCTTGCTTTTGCAATACTATTTTACAGATTGAAAACCAGTTAGTTGCAAATCAAAAAGCCCCTCGTTCTTACGGGAACTGCGGGGCCTTAGGTTTTTCAACCTTGAGTAAGTTATTGCTTAGGAAAGGCGGGATCAGCCTTTACTTCATTTATTTGTTGAATATGTCGATTGGTATGGGCACCTATCATCAAGGTAAGTTGGTAGCTGTCTATCCATCCGAAGGGTAACTGGATAACATGATTACGCAGGTCTTCCGTAGTATTTTTTATATACTTGATATGTTCAGCCCGCCGGGCTTTAAAATCGGTCAACGCTTCCTCCAGGGACTTATACCCCGTGTTCTGGGGTTCGAAACTTTCAAAGGTCTTTCTCTTCGTGCTGCGGTCTTGCAGCATTTGGGTAAATTGTTCATCTGTCACTTTTATTTCTGTCCTTTTATCCGGGTTAGCCGGCGCCTTCAGGTTCGCTTCAAGCAGTTCCCAAAGATTCTTTTCCGAGATCGCTATGTGGTAGGCGCATTCTTTCACAGACCATCGATCAGCAGCGGGTTTAAAATCCAGTTGCGCCTGCGATAATCCTTTCACAGTTTTCAGGAAATCTGTCCTTGAGTCCTTAAGCAGGGATGCTGATACTTTTCTTTCCTTGTTGGAAATAGCGGAATTATTCAGGGTGCCTGCCAGGCCGGTAATGACCAGCAAGGTGAGCAGGAGACGGCCCTTGGTTCTTTTTAACATGGCAATCAATCGATTTAGTTAGGAAATTTTCAGGATAAGCTGTTATCCAGGGTGGGAAAGCGAAGAAAAGGTACAAAAGTTTTTGAATCGCTCAATAAGTTTTTATTAAGATGCTAATGATTCAGGGGTCGTTTTTTTACCATGCCGCCTCTTGTATCATTAATGCTTTGCATCACGATAAAAGCATTCGGATCTATTTTTTCGATTTCAGTTGTCAGGCGGCTTATTTCGAGACGTGTAACTACAGTAAAAATAATATCGGTGGCAGTCAGGCTTTCGCCTCTTTTACCAAAACCTTTTTTACCTGTATAGATCGTAAGACCCCTTCCCATCCTGTTCTTAATAAAATCCGCAATTTCCACGCTATGGGGTGAAATGATGGTAACCCCGGTAAACTCCTCGATGCCCTCGAGTATAAAATCCACCGTTTTTGCCGCTGCCATATATGTGAGAATTGAATAAAGGGCCATTTCCACCGAATGCAGGTAAGCCGCAACAGAAAAAATCATGATATTAAAAATCATGATAAAATCACCAACAGAAATGCTTCGTTTACGGCTCAGGAATATGGCCAGGATTTCAGTGCCGTCAATCACCGCTCCGCCCCTGATGGATAAACCTATACCCGCGCCAAGGAAGAAACCTCCGAATACCGCTATAAGTACCTTGTCGTCGGTAACAATGGGATAATGGACAAATGCCACTACCAGGGCCAGGAAGGTAATACAGACAATACTTTTAATGCAAAATGCCTTCCCGATCTGTTTCCAGCCCAGCAGGAGGAAGGGTATATTGATAACGATGATCAGGATCGAAAAAGAGATTCCTGTTTCACGGTTGGTCAGCAGGGAAATCCCCGTAACGCCACCATCAATCAAACCATTCGGAATAAGGAATCCTTCTAATCCGAAACCGGCCGATAAGATTCCCAGCGTCATAAATAAAACGTTACGAATATTTCCCCATATAGTTCGACGGAAACGTATATTGTCCTTGGCCGCCCGGTAACGACTGATTGGACCATTATTCTCCCCCCCAAGGGATTTTTTTATTTCATTGACTATTTCACTGTGGTATTGGGGATTCAGGGCCATGTTTTCAAAGTTAACCAAATCAGGTAAAAAAAGAAGGGCTGAAAGTCCCAAATACCTAACTTGGTTCCTTCAAAATTTCCACGACAAACTAATACAGCTGATGAAAATTGCAGCGATTCTTTCTTACCTCGAGACATTGGCACCGCTGGCACTCCAGGAGCATTATGATAATGCAGGTTTGATCACCGGCGACAGGAGTTGGGAATGCAGCGGGATCATTTGTTCACTCGACGCAACAGAAGAAGTGATACAGGAAGCCATTGCCAGAAATGCCAACCTGGTTATCGCACATCACCCCATCATTTTTGGCGGGTTAAAAAAGATAAATGGAAAAAATTACGTAGAGAGAACCGTCATCACCGCGATTAAAAATGATATTGCTGTTTATGCAATCCATACCAACCTCGACAATGTGTTGGGGGGTGTAAATGGGAAAATAGCCGATATGCTGGGTTTAAAAAATCAATCCATTCTTTCTGCCCGTGAAAATTCCCTGAAAAAACTTTTCACCTTTGTTCCCACTGAGCAGGCAAATCAAGTAAGGGAAGCGATTTTTAAGGCGGGAGGAGGAGAGATTGGTCATTACAGCGAATGCAGTTTTAATTCCCAGGGCACGGGAACATTCAAGGCTGGCCCCGGAACTAATCCTTTTGCCGGGAAGCCGGGAGTTCAACACCAGGAAACCGAAACCCGGGTAGAAGTGATTTTTCCATCCTGGCTGGAGCAGCCTGTCCTGGACGCTCTTCGCAAAGCTCATCCCTACGAAGAAGTTGCTTTTGATATCGTGCCTCTCTCCAATACTCACCCGGGCATTGGATCCGGTGTGGTCGGGGAATTGCCTCAACCCCTTTCCGAACAGGAATTCCTTTCCCGGCTAAAAGCCATTTTTGGTTTGCAGCTAATCCGGCATAGCGCTTTAACAGGCCGGCCTGTTCAAAAAGTGGCCTTGTGCGGGGGCGCCGGTAGTTTCCTCGTTTCCAAGGCCTTAAGTTCGGAATCCCAGGCTTATGTGACGGCCGACATGAAATACCATGAGTTTTTTGACGCCAATGGACGCCTCTTAATCGCAGATATTGGCCATTATGAAAGTGAACAGTTCACCATTGACCTGCTTTGCGACATTTTAAAGCAAAAATTCCCTACTTTTGCCGTCCTTAAAACAGCTGTAAGAACCAACCCCGTGTTTTACAGCTAGCCTGATAAAACTTCAAATAAAACATGCCAAACGTTAAAGACTTTTCCGTTGAAGAAAAATTAACCTCCTTAGTTACCCTTCAGAAAATTGACAGTAAGCTTGATGAAATCCATATTTTGAAAGGGGAGCTTCCGATGGAGGTTGCCGACCTCGAAGATGAGATCCTGGGTTTGCATGCACGCCAGACCCGAATTGAAGAGGAGATCAATGGGGTGACTGAATTTATCTCCCAGCGCAAAGAAGCGATCAAGGAAT
>DASUMO010000442.1:0-8751 GCA_036277695.1 Chitinophagaceae bacterium | reverse complement strand
TTGCTGCGTTTTATTATACTTTGGCCATTTCAAATGATAATAAAAAGACGACAGCTAGAACCATCCTACTCCTTGCATTCCTGCTGCTTTGCGGTTTGACAAAATACCTGTTCCTGCCAGTCGTATTCATTCTCCCGCTCTTCCTGCTGGCAAGGGGGATAGCCGATAAAGACGCCAACTTAAAAAAAGCAGGAGGGATTTGTTTTGCGGTATTAGTCCTGGCCCTGGGAAGCTTATTGGCCTGGCAAAAATACAGTAGTGGAACCGCGGCCTATATCAGTGAACCAGGGAGAGGCTTTTTCCCGGAACATCTTCTCAGTGCCTATCCTGCTATCCCTGCTTCTCTCCTTAAGCCGGATACACTTGGTTTATTAATCAACAGGTCCCCGGCTACCGGCAGCCCGATATACTCGGTTTACCAAATCTTACACCTGCTGTTATTGGTCGCCGCTGTTATTTGGGTATTCTACCTGTACAGGCAATATGGCCTCCGGAAAATTCCTTTGGCTGCCAGTTTTGTTTATATCACGGCGGCCGTCCTGTTTACCATTACCCTTTTATTGGGCATATTATCCTTGTTTGTTCCCAAAGAAACGATTAACCCCGGTTGGCTATGGACCTATATTGAAGAACCCCGCTATTATGGGCTGGTCAATGTACTATTGCATTTATCCGTTTTTGTTTTGTACAGATATCAAAAGCTTTTTAAACAAACTCGTTCAAGGTTTTTCTTTTACTTTTTGTTTTTACTCATGGTCCCCGATATGATCCGGGGTATGGTTTTCGATGGCCGGCGCATCCTGCATTTTGGTAAAGAAGAATATTCCTGGCAATATGAACACAGCATACAAGAGTTTGCCGACAGCATTATCCGGGAACAACAATCAAACTATCCCGGCGTGCCGATGGTTATAACGGGTCCTTCCCACTATATGAATAACAGGGTAAGCCTTTACAATGGAATTCCAATATTGAAAGAATTCCGGTTAATCAATGATAGTTCTTCATTGAGAACCTCTGAACCGGTCATTCTCCTGGTCATGATCCATGAAAATGAATTGCCGAACTTTACCTCTTTTACCGCATCACAACCGGAAGCCGGAAGTTTTAAAGGTTACAGATTTTATATTCACCATGTCAAACCCGATTGATCCCAGAAAAGTTTTTATCGTCCTGCCTGCTTATAATGAACAGGCAGTTATTACGACGGTAGTCAGGGAACTCCAGGGTTTCGGCTATTCCATCGTGGTGGTAGATGATGGCTCCCAACCCCCGCTGACTCCTTTGTTAGCAGGAATGCCTGTTTATCTTTTGCGGCACCGGGTCAACCTGGGACAGGGCGCTGCCCTGCAAACGGGGATCAGTTTCGCCGGATCGAAAAACGCGGACTATATTGTGAGTTTTGATGCCGACGGCCAGCACAGGGCTGAAGATATTGCAAGGTTGCTGGATGAATTGAATGAGGGCGGCCTTGATATTGTTACCGGGACCCGCTTTATGGAAGGCAGCGGGCATAATATGACAAAAGGCCGTAAAATAGTGATCCAAACTGCCCGTTACCTGAACTGGTTTTTTACCGGTTTGCTACTTTCCGATGCGCATAACGGTCTTCGGGCCATGACCGGTGAAGCAGCTAAAAAGATTCAACTGCAGGAAAGCGGTATGGCGCATGCCACCGAATTTATTTCCATAATCAGGAAACAGAAGCTCCGGTTCAAAGAAGTGCCGGTACAGGTCCGGTATACGGAATATTCCCGGAGCAAAGGGCAATCGGCCTGGAGTGGTTTCCGAATTCTTTTTGATATACTTTTAAACAAAATTTTTAAATGAACGGCATACAGGTTTTGCTGATAGGAGGTGTCATTACCATCTTCCTTTATTATATATTCCGGTTACGGAACGCTTTCCTCGACCTGCTCCTTTTCAGCTTATTTGCAGGGCTGGCCATTTTTTTTATCCTTTTCCCTGATTATACCAATACGATTGCCCATAAACTGGGTGTGGGCAGGGGTGCCGATCTTTTATTTTATAGCTGCATCCTTTTCTTTTTATTCCTGGTGATGAAATTATTTGCACGCATAAGGAGACTGGAAAAAACCCTGGCTGATTTTATCCGGCAGGATGCCCGGCAACAGGCCCGGTTCATGAAAGATTCCGAAGATTAAAATGATATGTGAACCCAGCTCCATGAATTCACCCGGCAACATAAAGGCTTTTGGCAAGGGATTTCCCTTGCATTGCTTTCTTTTACCACTCTTCTTTGTTCTTACTACTTATAACCGTTTCGCGGGGTTACTGACTGTTTCTGAATTATTCAAAGCCTGGCTACTGATCAGTATCGGCATGCTGGTCGCTTTTTTCCTGTTTTACTTAATCTATAAAAACAAAATAAATGCGGGAATCGCCGCTACCTTAACCGGCATCCTTTACCTTTTTTTTGGAGATATCAAACAGGCGCTGGCATCTTCAAGCATTCTTCATTTCATTTCTCACTATAAAATTCTTCTTCCTTTATTAGCTTTACTTACGCTGCTTTTAACCTGGAGGCTATATAAAAGCCGCCCCCTGGCGAAAGGAAATTATTTTCTCAACCTTCTTTTTATCATTTACCTGGGCATTGAAGCCTGGAACCTTTTACGCCTTGAAAAATATTCATCCCAACAAAACGAAAATATTTCCCTGGCAGCTCCATCTAATTCTATGGGTCAGCCGCCGGGTATCTATTATATCGTTCCGGACAGTTATCCTTCTTCGGATTTCCAGAAAAAGGTGCTGGGCATAAAAAATAATGAATTCGATAGCCTCTTGTTCGCAAGGGGATTTTATATTGTTGAACAGCCAAAAAGTAATTACAACAATACCCCTTTTTCTATCGCTTCAACTTTTCAGATGGATTATCATAGTTGGCTTCACCAAGTTGAAACAACTAAACCTTATCATTATAACCGGGCTATCCTGAAAGTAAAGGAGTCGCCGGTAATTTCCCGTTTGATGGACCTGGGTTATTCTCTCAATAATCTTTCCATTTTCGACCTTCCCGGCCAGCCCTCAATTCAAAAGGAGAATTTCCTGAGTGTTAATCCCTCTCAGATCATTTACTACAATATGCTTTGGAATTGCCTGGAACGTGACCTGGGAGCGCATTTGTTCCCTGCCGCAGCTGAACGATTGATCAACCAGCAGAAAAAGCAGAAACGGTTATTATGGGGAGCATTCAGGGACTACAACCAGGCTGTCCTGGATTCATTGGCAAGCAAACCTGAAACAAACAATTCAGCAGGGCCCCAATTCACCTACGCCCATCTTGAAATGCCCCATGCGCCGTATTTTTTTGACTCTTCCGGCAAAGCCTATCCCGATGATTTGGTTTATGGTCCCGACATGCTCAGGAACAAGAATCGTTTCAGTAATTATACCGCCTACACGAATTCGAAATTAACCGCGGTGGTGGATTCAATCCTCCTTTATAGTAAGGGCCGCGATATCATTATCATCCAAAGCGATCATGGCATCAATAGCTTTGACAAGCGCAGGAAAAACGACGTATTCAGTAACTATACTGCTATTTATTTCCCAGACCGGGATTATAAGGAACTCTATCCGGCGATGAGCAATGTAAATACCTTCCGGATCATTTTCAATAAGTATTTCGGTCAACAATTACCTTTGCTGAAAGACTCGACCATTTACCTGGAATAGAAACGAAAACAACTATGCAAACCCGGAACGACTGGACCCTTGAAGAAATCAAAGAGATCTATGATAATCCCTTGCTGGACCTGATCTACCAGGCCGCTACCATTCACCGCCATTATAATGAAACGGGAGAAGTACAGGTTTGTACACTGTTATCCATCAAGACCGGCGGCTGTCCCGAAGATTGTGCTTACTGCCCCCAGGCCGCCCGGTATAATACCGGTGTGGAAGTGCAGGCCCTGTTAAAAAAAGAAGAGGTGTTAATACATGCCGCCCGTGCCCGGGAAGCAGGCAGTACCCGTTTTTGTATGGGCGCTGCCTGGCGGGAAGTGAGGGATAATAAAGACTTTGACCGTGTACTCGATATGGTTAAAGGCGTGAACGAATTGGGCATGGAGGTTTGCTGCACCCTTGGAATGCTGACGGAAGAGCAGGCTAAAAAACTGGCCGAGGCCGGGCTTTTTGCGTATAACCATAATCTTGATACTTCGGCTGAGTATTATGGTGAGATCATTCATACGAGAACTTATGACGACCGTTTACAAACGCTGGAGCATGTCCGCAAAGCCGGGGTAACAGTTTGCTGTGGTGGCATTATCGGGTTGGGAGAAAGTCATAACGACCGTATTAAAATGCTGCACACCCTGGCAACACTGCCTGCACATCCCGAGAGTGTCCCGATCAATGCATTGGTTCCGGTAGAGGGAACACCTCTTGCCCATAATCAAAAAGTGAATGTATGGGACCTGGTGCGCATGATCGCCACTGCCCGGATCCTTATGCCGAAAACCATGGTCCGTTTAAGTGCGGGCCGCACCGAACTTTCCGTGGCGGAACAGGCTCTTTGTTTTATGGCGGGTGCAAATTCTATTTTTGCAGGAGATAAATTACTCACTACACCGAATCCTTCTTATGATGAAGATGAAGCGATGTTTCGATTACTGGGAATAAAAGCAAGGGAACCATTTAAAGAAACAAAAGAAAACCAAAGCCAGTATGTTTGATCCAAAACGTATTTTAATACTGGCTCCGCATACGGATGATGGTGAGTTAGGATGCGGCGGAAGCATCACGCGTTTTTGCCAGGAAAATAAAGAGGTCTATTATGCGGCCTTTTCCACCTGCAGCAAATCCCTGCCTGCTGCAATGGCCACTGACACGCTCGAAAAGGAATGCCGATCTGCCATCAAAGAACTGGGTATGGATGAATCAAAACTGTCGATTCTTGATTTCGAAGTGCGGGAGTTCCCTTCCAAACGCCAGGCCATCCTGGAAGAATTGGTGGGGCTAAATATCAAAATCGAACCTGACCTGGTTTTCCTTCCTTCAGCCGATGATATACACCAGGATCACCAGGTAATACAGCGGGAAGGTCTCCGGGCATTTAAGAATAAAACAGTGCTCGGTTATGAACTTCCCTGGAACCAGCGTCAGTTCCATGCTAACTTTTACCTGAGGCTATCAAAAGAGCAACTGGACAGGAAAGTAAAAGCCATCGGGCATTACCAATCGCAGGCTCACCGGAAATATATGCAGGAAGATTTTATTCGCTCACTGGCCCGGGTTCGGGGTATTCAATCCGGTAACGACTGGGCGGAAGCATTTACCCTCTACCATTTATTGGCTTAAACAAAGGCTTCCCCACGGAAAGCCTTTGTTCTTTCTTCCTTATAATTTATATTTTTTCCGCTCCCCATTTATTTGTGTAACCAAAAACAATTCCTCGGCGTGAGATTCCTGTTTTTTCAACGTTAAGCTATACTGACCCGGAGGCAATTTATCCCTGAGTAAAAAAGCCAACCGTTCTCCATTTGCATCCTCGAGGATTATGTTTACAGGAACCGAACCTGTTACATTAAAGACTAGCTGGTGATCGCCGGACACAATTCTTTGCATACCCTCCCGCTGGCCTGTTACCGGCGACAGTGGAGAAAGGACCAGGTCGTCCGGTTGAGTAAGAATAAAGTTATTGGCCAGCCTGTTTGGATTGGGTATACCGCCTACTCCGCAATTCCCAATCCAGGCTTTGAAAAATCCGTTGGAAGCAATGGCCCGGAATCCTTCGGTAAGATCAACATAGTTTCCTGCTTTCATATAGATTTCTGTGCCAACTCCCCCCGAAACTGTGTTGGTAGAAGTTATGGAATTGGAAGCTTCGAATTGACGGTAACCATCCAGTACACCGGAAACGGTGATATCCGCCGTGCATTCACTATAGGTTGAAGAACGCCATAATCCTCTTCCAAATGTAGAGGCGGTAATTAGATTGGTACCCCCGGATTTATATATATAAAGATCGGTTACTGGTGAATTGGGTAATAAATTGCTGAAAGGCCGCCAGTCGCTCATGGAATTATCGCGGTAAAATACGCCGATCTCGGTGCCTACGTATACGGCGCCTCCCGGTGCCCCGTCATTATCTTCAAATGCGATGCAATGAATCGGCAGGTTGGGAAGAGAACCGCTCATATTATCCCAGTCGGTGCCACCGTTGGTTGTACGATACACTTTTTGCCCGGCAAAATATCCTGACAAACAAAACCACATTTCAAGACTATTGTCAGGGTTAACCGTCATACTGGTTATAAATTTTCCACTGGCAGCGGCTGGATAATCCACATCTCCCCCGCTGATGGTGGTCCAGGTTGGGGATGCATCATTCACATTGGTTGACATTTGAATGGTGAGCCCGGAACTAACAAGATCGGATGCAGCGTACATCCTGTTACTATTACTGACACCCTGGGCCAGGTAGCGTTCCCCGCTGGAACCAATGCTCGTCCAGGTGCTGCCGCCATTAAATGAACGGCGGATACCTCCACTGCCTCCAAAATAAACCGTATCGGGATCCTGGGGATGCAGGATCACATTGGTTACCCAATAGTCATCTCCCGCGGTAGGTTGGGTAATGATGCCATCTGAAAAATTCAAGCCATCGGTGGCTTTATACATATACCCGTTTTGGATACAGGCATACATGATATCATTATCCACGCTATTGATGGCATTGTCCATTCCATCGGCCCCGGTTACATTTGTAAACGCACTGGTTCCCGACCGGCGGTCCTGGCCATTGTCCTGCGCCCCGCATAACAATAAACTAAACGTTTTCGGGGTTCCGGCAATCCGGTAGTATTGGGTTATTTGCAAACCTGTAGTAATATTGGTCCAGGTCGTTCCTCCATCCGTACTCCGGTAAAGTCCGCCATCGCAGCCGCTATAGAGATCCGAATTGAGCGGGTGTTTGACTATAAAATGATTGTCGGCGTGAATACTGCCCGATGATTTTGTAAAACTGCTTCCGCCATTGGAGCTTTTCCAGATAAAACATCCCCCGGCTATGATCGACTGGAAATTGGTAGGCGAGATATAGAGGCTGATATTCCGCCATGTTTGGCTTACATCATCATTGCCACTATTATTATAGCCAAGTATATTGGGTGTATTGTTCAGCATGGACCAACTGCCTGCAATCCCGTTATTCGTGGAGCGGTAAAATCCGCGGTAATAAAAAGTGCCTCCCGACTCATAGGCAGGGCCGGCTACCACGTACACATAGCCTGTGGCGTCTGGCGTTACCGCTATCTCCATCCTGTCGGGTGAACCTGCTCCAATATTGACCGTAGACCAGGTACGACCCGTATCAGTCGACAAATAAAAATTGCCTGAATAGCCGCAGGCATACATGCGGGCACCCGAGTTGGGGTCAAATTCAAAATCGGTTATTTCGATTCCCGCCAGGGAGGCTGACTGGGTCCAGGTGCTGCCGGCATCAAAGGATCGCCAAAATCCTTCACTGGTTGCAGCCATCAGCATATCCGGATCGTTGGGATGCATCATTAACTTATAACCAAAGGTGATAGAGGAATATGCCCAGGACATTCCGGTTTCCTGCCAGGTAATACCACCATCAGTCGACTTATAAAGCCCGGTACCGTGTTCCTTCATGTAATGACCGCGATGCGAAGCATTGCCATCTCCGGTTAGGATAAATATTGTATTGGGACTGGCAGGATGAATAACGATACTGGCTACACCAAGTCCCGGTAGATTATCCGAAAGAGGGGTATAACTGGCGCCCCCATCTGTTGTTTTCCAAAGACCGCCAGCTGGTGTGCCGATATAAAATGTATTGGCCAGGGTTGGATGAAAGGCGATACATACCACGCGGCCAAGATCATCCAGGCCATTACTGATCGAAGTGGGACCTACTGGAGCCCAGCTTGCATTCGTTGATTCAATAAAAGCTCCGTTTAGACTGGCCAAAACTTCTGCATTGCGACGGGGAGCATTTTCCAATATCCCGCTTTCATTCAAATGCCGCGAAGCCCACCATTCATAGCGTTTCCAGTGTTTATAATCACTGCCGCGGCCCTTATCCGGTTGGGTGTTATAATAGTTGTTGACGACCTGTTGCACTTCGTTGAACGGTGTGTTGGCCGGAAAATTCCGGACCAGGTCATAATATTTTTGGGCTTGCAAAGAGGGGTTTGACGACACGATCACCAGGAACAGGATCGCCAGCCAGCCTTGCCTCTTTAAGCCCGTTTTTATCAATACTCCAGGCATGATATTCAAGTTTAAATAAACAAGGTTTAGCGATCTTTATTTTCCAGTTTCTTTAAACGATTTTCAAAATCTTTGTTTTTATTTTCCAGTTGTAGAATATACAATGTCAGTTCTTCGATCTTTTCCAGCAGCCTGGCGTTCATACCGCCCAGGTCAAACCCTTCTTTTTTTACAATAGAAGCAGGCGGTATATTGGGTAAATGCCCCTGCTCGCGGATTATTTTTTCAAGCTGGTCCAGTGGTAATAGTTTATAGTTTTCCCGGAAAACATAGTCCGGCCAATCCACATTGTTCTGCACCCTGGCTTCTTCACAGATCACCCGGCCATCTATGCTGAGTGAATAACCGGTAGCGGGATTTACCGCTGAACCTCCGATAACCATATTGCCGTTTACGTGCAGCTTGGCGGTAGGTGCCGTGGTGGAAAGACCCAGCCGGCCGGCTGCATCAAGGGTAAAAAATGTGCCCAGAAAAGTGATGGCATTG
>DASUMO010000441.1:0-3533 GCA_036277695.1 Chitinophagaceae bacterium | reverse complement strand
ATGCCGCGGCCAATCAGTCCCTGTAACACCGGGTCGTTGAAGAATTTATTCCATTCTATATCTGCAATCGTACTGGTATCCGAAAAACTTTGCATGTAGTATTGCGCAGGTAAATCCAGGTCAGGACGCTGATATTCCTTGCTTACTTTACAGGAGGAAATAAACAAAACCAGCAGCGGTAATAATTGTTTCCTGTTTATTTTCATCATCATTATTTTAAAATTTTAATCCGGGGTTTTACTATTCAGCCAGTGCCGGCGCTTCGGTTGGTTTTATTTTACCGGAAACTCTTTCCTGCAGGTATTGGAAAATAACGAACAGTACAGGAATAATAAATACACCGAGGATTACGCCGGTCAGCATACCTCCCACCGCGCCGGTTCCGATTGAACGATTCCCCAATGCAGAACCACCGTTTGCCCAGGTTAGTGGCAACAACCCGACAATAAACGCAAAGGAGGTCATCAGGATGGGCCGCAGTCTTAACTGGGAAGCCTCCAGGGCCGATGCAAGCAGGGACAAACCTGCTTTGCGTCGCTGGACTGCATACTCCACGATCAAAATAGCATTTTTGGCCAGGAGACCTACCAGCATGATCAATCCTATCTGCACATAAATATTATTTTCTATGCCTGCAAAACCGATAAAGGCAAATACTCCCAATACCCCGGTGGGTATCGTTAAGATAACTGCGAGAGGAAGAATATAACTTTCATACTGAGCCGCAAGCAGGAAAAACACAAATACCACGCTCAGCATAAAGATGAATGCGGTTTGATTGCCTGTTTTGATCTCCTCTCGTGTTACACCCGTCCATTCATAAGCATAGCCCCGTGGTAATACCTGTTTTGCTGTTTCTTCAATGGCCTTGATGGCATCGCCGGTACTGTACCCCGGCTTGGGCTGACCGTTGATGGTTACAGCATTGAAGAGGTTGTTACGGGTTACTGTTTCGGGGCCGTATACCCGCTTTAATGTTACCAGGGCATTGGCCGGAACCATTTCACCAAGATTGTTCTTTACATAAATACCATTTAACGAACCGGCATCTGCCCGGTAGGGAATATCCGCCTGGGCCATCACCCGGTAATATTTTCCAAAGCGGTTGAAGTCGGAAACAAAGCTGCTTCCATAATAGATCTGCATGGTTTGCATCAGTTCACTTATCGAAACGCCCAGTTGCTTTGCCTTTAAATTATCAACCTCGATCATATACTGCGGATTACCGGCTGCGAAAGTCGTAAAGGCAAAAGCTATCTCCTTGCGCTGCATCAGGGCCCCGATAAATGCATAGGCCGTATTGCCCAGCTGACCCAATGGTCCGTTTGTCCTGTCCTGCAACATAAACTCAAAACCACTCACATTTCCAAAACCCTGCACCGTGGGAAAATTAAAGAAGAACGTATTGGCCCCTTTGACCTGACCGACCTGTTGCGTTAAGAGACCTGCGATCTGATCCGGGTTTTTTACCTCCCCTCTTTTATCATAATCCTTCAGCCTGAGAAATCCTGCGGCATAGGGAGATGCATTGGAAAAACTGATGAAGTTCAAACCATCCACTACATAGAGGTGATCAGCTGCAGGTACTTTTTGAACAATACTGTCTATAGCCACCGTTGCCTGCCGTGTTCTGTCTAATGAGCTTCCCGGGGGAGTGTTGACCGCATATAATACAAACCCCTGGTCTTCGGTAGGGATAAAGCCGGTGGGTGTTTTCTGCACTAACCAAAAACTGACGATGGCCACAATCGCCAACCCTGTTAAACCGACCCATTTATGCCGGATAAGAAATTTCAGGCTCTGCAGGTATTTTCCTGTCATTGACTTGAAGCCTGCATTAAATGCGTCAAAAAAACGAGTCACAAATCCTTTTTTATGGCGAGGTCCCGCACCTTCTTCCGTATGCGGGTTCTTTAGGAACAAAGCGCATAAGGCAGGACTTAACGTCAATGCATTGACCGCGGAAATCAGGATAGCGATGGCCAGTGTAAATGCGAACTGCCTGTAAAATACACCCGCGGGCCCCTGCATGAACCCTACCGGGATGAACACGGCTGCCATCACGAGGGTGATAGAAATAATGGCGCCGGATATCTCGTTCATGGAATGAATAGTGGCTGTCTTCGCAGGCAAGCCTGTTCGTTCCATTTTGGAATGGACTGCTTCCACCACTACGATCGCATCATCCACTACAATTCCGATAGCCAATACCAGCGCAAACAGTGTGAGCAGGTTGAGCGTAAAACCAAATAACTGCAAAAAGAAAAACGTTCCTATAATGGCAACCGGTACTGCGATTGCCGGGATGATGGTAGAGCGAAAATCCTGCAGGAATAAAAACACCATCAGGAATACCAGCAGGAAGGCGATCACCAGTGTTTCACGCACCTGGTGTATGGATGTATCCAGGAATTCCTTGGAGTTGTACATGACAGTGGTCGTTACACCCCTGGGAAGCCTGGAGGAAAAATCATCCAGCAATGCTTCCACTTCGGTAAGGATGTCATTGGCATTAGAACCGGCCGTTTGCAAAACAGCAAACCCGGAAACCGGTTTTCCATCCATCCTGCTATTGGAGGAGTAAGTATAGGCTCCAAACTCAACCCTGGCCAGGTCCTTTAAACGCAGCATGGAGCCGTCAGCATTTGCTTTAATGACAAAGTTCTCATAGTCTTCATTCTGGTTGAGTTTACCTTTATACTTCAATACATATTCAAATGTTTCCGGGCTGTTTTGTCCAAGACGGCCCGGCGCCGCTTCCAGGTTTTGATCCTTAATAGCATTCAACACATCCTGGGGCGAAAGATTATTAGCAATCAGGCGGTCTGGTTTTAACCAGATACGCATGGAATAATCTTTCGTTCCAAATACCTGTGCCTGGGCAACGCCGGGCACGCGTTGTATCTGGGGTATAAGACTTATTTTAATATAGTTCTCGAGAAATACTTCATCGTACTGGCTGCTGTCTTCACTTGATACCGCAACGAACATGATAAAACTGTTCTGCACTTTTTGCGTAGATATTCCTGCCTGTACAACTTCCTGTGGAACCTGGCTTACTGCTTTTGATACCCGATTCTGCACATTCACCGAAGCAATATCCGGGTCTGTACCCTGTTTAAAAAAAACCGTTATGGTCATACTCCCATCGTTATTGGAATTGGAAGTCATGTAGGTCATATTTTCCACGCCATTAATAGCTTCCTCAATGGGTGTGGCAACCGAACGGGCCACCACTTCGGCATTGGCACCGGGGTAAAAGCCCGTAACCTGCACGCTGGGCGGGGCAATATCCGGGAATAAGGTAACCGGCAACGTGTATAAGGATAACCCGCCCAACAAAAGCAAAATGATCGATACTACTGTTGACAGCACAGGCCTTTCTATGAATCTTTTTAGCATGAGATTTTATTTATTTCTGCTGATAGAAAAAGAGATTTTGTAAGGGAGACTATAAACCGCGCCCTAAGGCAGGTTTAACCTTCTTATGGGATTATAACTGTCTTCCAGGTACCCGGGCATTCTCCAGGATT
>DASUMO010000440.1:0-2046 GCA_036277695.1 Chitinophagaceae bacterium | reverse complement strand
AATGATAGGCCCGGATAAACAACGCTTCACCAGCCAGTTGTTTTCGGTCGGCATCTGTAACGGGCAAATCAACCGAACCAAAATCTATTTCGCCTGTGCCTGAATTATAGGAAACACCCAGGTTGAGGAGGACTACATTCGTATTTCGGATATTATTGTAGGTATTGGCCCAATACGTATAGATTCCCTGGTGTGATGTACTGGGAATAAACATATCCAGGTCGCTAAGATCCCGGTTGGTGGAAGCGGTACTTCCGGGCTGGCCCTGCTTAGCATTATCACTTCTCAACTCGGTGAATTGCCATTCATTAAACAATGAATTTTGCATGCCATTATAACAACCGGTCAGTCCGGCCTTTAACTCTTCGAGGTTCGAATAGTAAGTTCCTGTATTGAGGTTTGACTGCGGATAAAGATCAATCGTCTTCTTGCAGGAAGAGATTGTAAAAGCGCTGGCCAGGATCAATATATAATAATTGCGTTTCATATTCAGTAGTAATTGAATAATTAGAAATTGATATCAAGTCCAAATAAATAGGTTTTTGGCATCGGGAAACTTCCGCGCTGGTAACCATCAACCAGGGGTGTATTATAAGGTCCAGAAGTAAACCGTGCTTCTGTATTAATACCACGATATCCGCTGGCCGAATGGAAATAAAGATTTTGTGCGGAAAAATACAAACGTGCTGACCCCAGATGCGCGGCTCTCGCAAGCTTTTTAGGAAGTGTATACCCAACGATCAATTCGCGCAAAGCATAATAGGAGGCGTCTTCGATCACGTAATCGGTTAGCATCCAGTTAAACCCTACTGTGGAGTAGGGCGTTTTGCCATCTCCCGGGAACATCGGGCTCAGCCAGCGGTTTTTGTTATAATTCTTATTATACCGCTTTGTTTCATTGTAATTGGGATCCCCATTTACCAGCTGACCGCCTTCCACGCCCTGGAACATAAAACTAAGGTCAAAAGCTTTCCAGGTAATATTGTTGGTAAGACCCCATGTAAAACTGGGATAGGGAGAACCCGTTACTATCCTGTCATCCGCATTAATGACATTATCGCCATTTACATCCACAAGCTTTAAACCACCCGGTACGAATATATTACTTAAGGCGCTGCTAAGTCCCCCGGCCCGTGCTTCATCAATCTGTGCCTGTGATAACCACACCCCATCGGTCTTATAACCGAAAAACTGGATCAAAGGCTCTCCCACCTTGTTCATGTAAAGTTCAGTTCTCTCACCCTGGTTTAGCAGAAAAGCTTCTTCTCCCAGTTCAAGAATTTTATTCTTATTGCGGGAAATATTCGCCGATGTTGACCAGCGAAAATCCTTTTTCCTGATATTATTGGTTGTGAATTCGACTTCTAATCCGGTATTCTGCAGACTACCAATATTATTCCATGCCTGTGGTGCGCCGGTAAAAGCCAGCGAGGATTGCCGCAATAATAACTGGTCGGTTTTGGACCTGTACACATCGATTGATATAGTAATGCCATTGTTTAATAACCCGATATCAATACCACCATTGTACTGGAATGTGCGTTCCCAGGTTATATCTTCATTGGAGAGTATAGAACTGGAGGGAACCTGGCCCAGGGTAACAGCCCCAGTCCCGGCGCCAAATGGATAATTCGCCGCATAGAGCAAGTCTACAAATGCAAAATCAACAATCCGGTTATTCCCCGTAACTCCATAGCTGCCGCGAAGTTTAAGATTACTTAACCAGGCCAGCTTTTCCATAAAGCGTTCCTGGCTGGCCACCCAGCCTGCAGACAAGGAGGGAAATGAGCCCCATTTGTTGCCCGGTGCAAAATAGGAGCTGCCGTCTGCTCGAAAGCTGGCCGATAAAAGGTATTTATTCTTGAAACTATATGTCAGTCTTCCCAGGTAAGATAAAAGCCCGATCTGGTTTCGCGTATTGTAAGTATTCGATTGATCAATCTGTAAGGCCGTATTCAACGTGGTGATATTGTCGCTGGGATAATCAAGTCCGCTTGCCCGTTCGTCGTTGATTTTTGTTTTTTGCGCTGTAAAACCAGCCAGTAA
>DASUMO010000439.1:0-8166 GCA_036277695.1 Chitinophagaceae bacterium | reverse complement strand
CCCGAAGGCGGGAAGTTTGAACCTCCCCATCATGACTATGCAAGGGACCTCGATATTTTTGGGAAGGCATCGCTTTATCAATATACCAACCGAACCGTCTCCCAACAGGGCAACCAGCTTTTTGCATCCTGGCTTTTATCGCCCGCGGATAATAAGACCTTATTAATGCGACAATCAGCCCTGAAAGAATTATCAATTCAACCTGCATGGCGGCAACAACTTCAGGCCTACGGCATGGAAGACGGTATCCGCCAGGAAACAGAGGAAAAAATCCATGGCTGGATGAATAAAGAAAACAGGTTTGTGCAAAAACAATACTGGAAAATTCTGCAATTCCTCCTGCCCCTGGCTGCTCTACTTTCATTACTGCTGCATATAACCGGCATCTTGGATGCAGCCTGGTTTTACCTGGCGTTATTTGTCTTTTTCAGCGCCTCACTATATATCAGCAAGCTGGTTATGCCGGAATACCGCCTGCTGAATAAGATTGCCGCTGAAGTTGAGACTTTGTCTCATAGCATAAGGCATATTGAAGCAACCCAGTTTGAGTCATCCCTGCTCAAGGAATTAAAAAATAGATTTCAGCGGGGCGACAAAAATTCCTCGGCGCTGGTGAGAGAATTAAAATCCATACTGGATCGCCTGGATTACCGGCTTAATCCCCTGGTCTTTATTCCCCTGAATACATTTTTTTTCTGGGACCTTCAACAGGTTATGGCGCTGGAGAAGTGGAAAGAAAAAAACAAGGGTTTGCCTGAAGGCTGGATTGCAGCCCTTGCTGAAATGGAATGCCTCGCTTCATTGGCCAATCTTGCCTTTAATCATCCGCACTGGTGTTTTCCCGGTTTTACGGAAGAGCAAGGCATTTTTATCAGCGAGGAATTGGGGCATCCTTTGATCGAAGAAGATAAAAGAGTCAGTAGTAATTTTTCAACGCAGGGACCGGCACAGATCAGTTTAATTACCGGATCAAATATGGCAGGTAAAAGTACGTTTCTCCGCAGCGTGGGTGTCAATACCGTCCTGGCAATGGCAGGAGGCCCTGTATGCGCTAAAAAACTACTTATCTCCAACCTGCGCGTGATCAGCAGTATGCGGGTAAACGATAACCTGGAAGAAAGCACTTCTACATTTTATGCAGAACTGAAAAAACTCAAATACATCATAGAATCAGTAAACCGGAAAGAAAAAGTCCTGCTCCTGCTGGATGAAATATTAAGGGGTACCAACTCGGCCGACCGGCATACAGGTTCAACTGCTTTGATCAGGCAACTGGTGCAGCATGGGGCGGTGGGACTGGTAGCTACCCATGACCTGGAACTGGCCAGGCTGGAACAGGAGCATCCTTCCCATATCCATAACTATCATTTCGATGTACAGGTTGAGAACGAAGAATTATTTTTTGATTACCTGCTTAAGAAAGGAGTTTGCACGAGCATGAACGCTTCCCTGCTGATGAAAAAGATCGGGATTGAGTTGTAAGGTGGAGATTCGAGCTGCGGGCTGCGGGCTGCGAGCTATTCACCATTCACCCTCTCACCTGAATATTCTCCAAATATCGAGGCCCAGTGCATAAGCCATTAATCCCAGCAATAAGACCATACCGACCATTTGCGCATATTCCATGAATTTATCACCGGGCTTACGGCCAGTAATAATTTCTGCCAGTGTAAAAAGGGCATGACCACCATCGAGACCGGGGATGGGTAATACATTCATAAAAGCAAGGATGATCGAGAATATAGCTGTCAATGTCCAGAAACTTTGCCAGTTCCATTCATCCGGGAATATACTGCCAATACTGATGACGCTACCGAGGGATTCACTGGCCTTGGCTTTTCCGCTGAATAACTGTTTGAGACCTGTCATATAACGGCCCAGCGTTTGCCAGCATTCGGTAAACCCGGCGGGAATCGCCTGCAGGAAACTATACTTGTGGATACGTGTTACAAATCCCAGCTTTTCAATATCACCTTCCGTACCTACACCCATGCGACCTTCTTTGTTTAGGGATACAGGGAGTTGAAGGGTGTCGTTGCCGCGAAGAACAGTCAGGTGAATGGTTTCATCCTTCCTGTTTTTCACCAGTCGCTGGAAATCGTTGTAGTAAGGCGTGGGAACAGAATCAAGGGCTATGATCCTATCGCCTTTTTTAAGCCCCGCTTTTTCTCCATTCGATTCCTTGCTGAAAACAGAAACAATAAAAGGTATCCGGATAGACGCAAATCCCAGGGCTTTTCTTGTATTGAGAGCCTTTATCAGTTCATCATCATAAGTAAGTGTGAGGAGGCTGTCATTTCTTTTTACCTCCATGGTATTATATTCATCATTCAGCACAATTTCCCCACGCAGCCGGGTAATATCTTCAATGGGCTGATCCCCTACTTTCAATACGATATCGCCATCTTTTAATCCTACGGTCTGGGCCAGGCTGTCGGCCACAATACCAAATTTGGCACTTTCCGGCGGCAGGTATTCTTTTCCCCATACCCAAAGAATCATGATAAAAATCAAAATGGCCAGGATAATATTTACGGTTACGCCTCCCAGCATGATGATCAGTCTTTGCCAGGCCGGCTTGCTCCTGAACTCCCAGGGCTGTGCCGGTTGCTTCATCTGTTCCTTGTCCATACTCTCATCAATCATTCCTGAAATCTTTACATAACCTCCCAGTGGTATCCAGCCAATACCATATTCGGTTTCTCCTTTCTTCTTTTTAAACAGCGAAAACCAGGGATTAAAAAAAAGATAGAATTTTTCTACCCTGCATTTAAACCATTTGGCAGGGAGAAAATGTCCCAGTTCGTGCAACACGATCAGGATGGAAAAGGAAAGGATGAACTGCCCGGCTTTGATACCCACAACACCCCAGTCTATAGCTAACAAGGTCATAATTCAAATCAAACTTTAAAAGATGGCGAAAATATCGAAAATCGGGGCAATAATTTGTGAAATTATAGTTTTATGAGGTCTGCTGCATAATGCCTTGCCTGCCCATCACTATCGTAGTATTCTTCCAGCGTAGGCTTTTCGATGTAGGGGACTTTTTGCATGACCTTTTCAATCACATCCGTCATATCCAGGAAATTGATCCTGTTACGCAGGAAAGCATAGACTGAAATTTCATTCGCGGCATTGAGCACACAGGGAAGATTACCGCCTTTTTCCAGCGCTTCCATGGCCAGCACCAGGTTGCGGAAGGTTTTTAGATCGGGTTCCTCGAATGTGAGTGTATTTACCTTTTTGAAATCATAACGGGGAAAATCGTTGGGAATCCGCCTGGGGAATGAGAGCGCGTATTGAATAGGCAGCTTCATATCAGGTAAACCCAATTGCGCTTTGATGCTGCCATCTTCAAACTGCACCATGCTATGAATGATACTTTGCTGGTGAATGATCACCTGGATCTGATCCGGCCGAAGGTTAAAAAGCCATTTCGCTTCGATCATTTCCAGTCCCTTATTCATCAACGTTGCCGAATCGATCGTGATTTTGGCGCCCATATTCCAGTTGGGGTGCTGCAGCGCATGTTCTCGTTTTACATTGACCAGGTAATTGGGTTTTCGACCGATAAAAGGCCCCCCGGAGGCTGTGAGAATGACTTTCTCAATCCGGTTCCTGGTTTCACCCACCAGGCATTGAAAAATGGCCGAATGCTCGGAATCAACAGGAATTACGGGTACTCTTTTCTCCACGGCTTTTCTCATCACAATATCACCCGCCACGACCAGTGTTTCTTTATTAGCCAAAGCAACAGCCTTACCGGTATCGATCGCCTTTAGAGTCGGTTTCAAACCCGCATAGCCAACAATGGCAGCCAGCATCAGGTCATAATAATCCATCGCCGCTACCTCCTCCAATGACTTCTCGCCACTGAATACCTTTACAGGGGTGGAAGCAAGGGATTCCTTCACTTTGAGATATTTTTTCTCATCCCCAATCACTACTACGTTGGGCTGGAAGCGCAGGGCCTGCTCAATCAATAATTCATCATTATTCTGTGCTGTCAGCACATCGGCGGAAAATTTATCTGGATTGGAAGCGATCACTTCCAGGGCCTGGGTTCCAATAGAACCAGTTGATCCAAATATGGCAATGCGCTTTACAGGTTGTTCCAAATTCATTTCATTCTAAATCTTGTCATTCAATAATCAGGTTTGCAGCCCTTGTTCTTTGCGGCTTATACTGGCCGGTGCACAGGCCCGGTTTGCAAGGAGACGGCGGTAGGATGAAAAGTGAATTGCCCATCCCTTTAGTTTCAACTAATTTTCTGTCCATTTCTTCAGTTCATCCGCAATCTTCCTGTCATTGCTAAGCCTGGGTACTTTATTTTGACCACCCAGTTTCCCGATGGATTTCATATAATCAATAAACCCGTTTTTACGAACCGGGGTAATCTTTAATGGTGTCAGTATATGACCGCCAACCAGGTCATCATAATACAGGTTTTTTTGCCGGAGACTTTCGTCCAGTTTACGGGCAAATGAATCCAGGTCGCCCGGTTTGTTGCCAAATTCTACAAACCATTCATGATAGGATTTTCCTTCATTGTTACTTACATAGGGAGCTACCGTAAATTCGGTGATATGCACCTGTTCCTCCTGGGCTACTTTCAGCATGCTGTATTCCACTTCTTCGCTGATCACATGTTCACCAAAGGCGGAAATAAAATGTTTGGTCCGGCCCGTCACAATCAACCGGTAGGGATCCGTGGTTACAAATTTTACGGTATCACCGATATTATAACCCCAGAGACCGGCATTGCTGTTTACGATCAGCGCATAATTTTCACCTGCTTTAACATCGCGAAGGGAAATCCGTGTGGGATTTTCCTGATAAATTTCTGCAGCGGGTACAAATTCAAAAAATATACCGCTATCAGTATTCAATAATAAGCCTTCCGCCTGCTGGGAATCCTGGAAAGCGAAAAATCCTTCACTGGCGGGGAATAATTCAATACAATCAATTTTCTTACCGATGCTTTCAAATAACTTGGGTTTATAAGGTTCGAAATTTACCCCGCCCTGCACCATCAGGCTGAAATTAGGAAATAGTTCTCCTACTTTTTTACCACTGCGTTTGATCAGCTCATCGAAATACATTTGCATCCAGGGAGGGATGCCGGCGATAAGCGTCATGTCCTTATTGATCGTTTCATCCACGATCTTATTCAATTTCGTTTCCCAATCCTCAATGCAGTTGGTTTCATAGGAAGGCAGCCGGTTTCCTTTCAGGTAACCGGGTACAAAATGATGGGCAATTCCGCTTAAGCGGCCGGTGGGAATTCCTCCGACCCTTTCCATTTCCGGTGAACCCTGGAGAAAAATCATTTTCCCGTCGGCAAACCTTGCATTGCCGGTTTCGGCCATATAACAGAGAAGGGCATTTCGTGCGGAATTGATATGGTTGGGAATCGAGTCCCTGGTTATAGGGATGTACTTGGTTCCGCTGGTAGTTCCGGAGGTTTTGGCAAAATAAAGAGGTTTGCCTTTCCATAATACATTATGCCGGCCTTCCTTGATTTTCTCGATCCAGGGTTTAAACTGTTCATAATCCCGGATGGGAACTGCCTGCTTGAATTCTTCGTAGCTATTGACTTTGTCAAATCCCGCCGCTTTCCCAAATTCAGTGTTTCGGCCGGTTTTAATTAACCCTTTCAGGATATTCTCCTGGTCAGGTATGGCGGTCGCCATAGCTTTGCGGATACCTTTATATATATAGGAAGCGAAGGGTTTCGCTAAGAAAGACTTGATTTTCATACACTCTGCAAATGAGAAACCAAAAAAAGCCGGGCCTGAACACCTGTTAGCGCCCGGTGCTTACAAATATAAAGGAAGCCCCGGCTTCAGGGATTTTTTTATCCACAAAACAGCGTCTTCGGGGGCTATAAAACTTTGATTTTCCGTTTGCGGGTCCAATTTTTCCCCTTACCTTTGCCTCCCTAATTTTAAGTCTATGATCGCAGTTGTAAAAGTAGCCGGCCAGCAATTTAAGGTGGAAAAAGACCAGACTTTGTATGTGCCCCATTTAACTGGCAATGCCGGTGATAAAGTTGAACTGGATGTGATATTGGCGGAGGCCGATGGTAAACTGACCACGGGTTCTGATATTACCGCTAAAGTGAAAGCTGAAATTGTGGACCAGGTAAAGGGTGATACCGTGATCGCCTATAAACAAAAAAGAAGGAAGGGCTTTCACAAAAAGAAAGGACACCGCACGGCTTATACCAAAATTAAAGTTACTTCTATCGCTTAATCCTTTTTCAGTTTTTCAGGTTTGATGTAGAAACCAGCAAACGAAAAAAATTATAAACTAAACACCATGGCACATAAGAAAGGTGAAGGAAGTGTAAAGAATGGCCGCGACTCACAAAGCAAACGTCTTGGCGTAAAAATCTTCGGTGGTCAACCAGCCATAGCAGGAAATATTATCGTGCGCCAGCGCGGTACGGTTTATCATCCGGGTAAAAATGTTGGTGTCGGAAAAGACTTTACGCTGTTTGCATTGAATGATGGTGTTGTTGAATTCCGCAAAGGAAAGAACAACAAAACCTATGTTTCGGTGAATATCGCGGAAGCCTGACCATTCCCCTGTCTGCAATTTTGTTGAAAAAAAATTTGGGTAGTATAAAATAATTATTATTTTTACTAGCGATAACCCATTTTACTAAACATTAAATTCAAACAAAATGGCAACAAAGAAAAAAGCAGCTAAGAAAAAAGCAGCTCCAAAAAAGAAAGCCGCTAAAAAAGCTGCAAAGAAAAAGAAATAAGTTTCGAAGTTTCTTAAACGTAATAGAAGTCCCGCCTCCGGCGGGACTTTTTCATTGGGGAAACAGGCATAACTCCTGATTTGCTAAATTGCAATTATGGACAATACCATCATCGCCGATAACTTCTCCCTGCTGGCCAAACTCATGGATATTCATGGTGAAAATTCATTTAAAACCAGGACCTATTCCATCGCCGCCTATAATATTGAGCGAATGCCCCTCCCCCTGAAAGAGACACCCCGGGATAAGCTTTTCGGCATAAAAGGGATCGGGGAAAGCGTGGGGCGCAAGGTGGTGGAAATGCTGGATACGGGTCATTTACAGGTGCTGAATGATTATATCAGCAATACACCTCCCGGTGTGATTGAAATGCTGAACATCAAAGGTATTGGTCCCAAAAAAATTCACACGATCTGGAAAGAAATGGATATTGAATCCATCGGTGAATTATTATATGCCTGTAACGAAAACCGTCTCACACTTTTTAAGGGCTTTGGTGAAAAGACCCAGCAGAATGTGATTGAGGCCATTGAGTTTTATTTACAAAACCAGGGGCAGTTCCTTTATGCCCAGTTGCAGGATATCGTTCCGCAAGTAGAGGGTTACCTGAAAAAAATATTTCCTGCAGACAATGTGCGGCTTACCGGTGCTTATCGCCGCCAGGAATTGACAATCGAAGAACTGGAATTCGTGATCCTGGAAGAAAAAGAAATCATCAAACCCAAATTTATAACAGCCAACCCTCCCGAATTGCTGGAGGAAACGGATACCAGTTTGTTGTACAAACTAAAAAATGGATTAAAGTTGCGTCTTTATTATGGGGGAACCAACCGGGCAGAACAATTGTTTTTGACCACCGGCTCTCCGGGCTTTCTCGAGGCATTTACGAAAAGCTTTCCCCGGTTAAAATACCTGGGAAATGAGAGTAGTGAAGATGAGATCGTATTTGAAAAGGCAGGGATCCGGTATATTCCACCTTATCTCCGGGAAGATCCTGATTGGATAACCAGGGCCAAATCCAATTCCTTACCGGTGATCATCCAACCCGGGGACGTCAGGGGTCTTATCCATTCTCATAGCAACTGGAGCGATGGGGCCAATACTATCGAGGAAATGGCGAGGGAACTGGTAAAAAGAGGTTATGAATACCTGGTCATCTCCGATCACTCCAAAGCCGCGGCGTATGCCAATGGGCTTTCCGAAGAGCGCATTCGTGAACAACATCGCTATATTGATGAATTAAACCAACAGCTCGCGCCCTTCAAAATATTCAAGAGCATAGAGTGTGATATCCTGAACGATGGAAACCTGGATTATAGTGACTCCATCCTTTCAACCTTTGACCTGGTGATTGCTTCCGTTCACAGCAATCTCAAGATGAATGAAGAAAAGGC
>DASUMO010000438.1:0-9833 GCA_036277695.1 Chitinophagaceae bacterium | reverse complement strand
GTGACAACTCCATTAACAGACAGCATAGTAAAAAAAGAGAAACCGGTTATCGCCAGGCCAATTTCTCCACTGGCAGATTCTTTTTCCCTGCGGCCCATTATAAAGGATAGCGGGTGGGTACTCGTGGATTCAATTCCCCTTGCCATTCAAATCCTGAGGCAACACCCTTATTTTGGTTTTGGCAGTAAGCCCACGGCTTTGTCGCCTGTTTATAAAAAACCTCCCGGTAAGGAGCTCTTATTTTATGCATTAATCGCGCTCCTGTTATTGTTTGCTTTTCTACGGCAGGCGTTTACCAAGTATTACAATGACCTTTTCAGGTTGTTTTTCCGGACTACTTTAAAATACCGCCAGATCCGTGAGCAATTGATGCAAACTCCATTACCCTCCTTATTGCTCAATGGTTTTTTTGTATTGGTAGGAGGTATGTATATTAGTTTACTGCTGATTCATTTCAATCTTATCGGGAGTGATGAGTTTTGGCTTTATACTATGTATGCCTGTTTGGGCCTGGCCGGGATTTACTTTTTAAAATTCCTGGGGCTGAAGCTTATTGGGTGGATCTTTAATTTGCGGGATGCTGCCGACTCCTATATTTTCATTGTATTTGTGATCAACAAGGTGCTGGGAGTTTTCCTGCTGCCATTTATCGTGATGCTGGCTTTTATGTCGGGAACCGGATATACAATAGCCCTGATGTTGTCCTGGTTTGGGGTAGGGGCTCTCTTTCTTTATCGCTATATATTAACCTATGCGGCCGTTCGTAATCAAGTCAGGTTCAATCCCTTTCATTTCTTTTTATACATATGCGCGTTTGAAATTGCCCCCCTATTGCTGATTTACAAGCTTTTATTGGTTTTTTTTCAATAGAATCTTCTTACCTTTGCCCACAACTTTAGCCGAACCGAGCATGACAAAAAATGGGGTTAATATGGCCGACGTTCAGGCCAAGGCAATACAAAAGATCCTGATTACCCAACCGAGACCCGATAGCGAGAAGTCCCCGTATTTCGAGCTTTCGAGAAAGTACAACGTACAATTGGATTTTCAGCCCTTTATTAAACTGGAGGCCATCCCGGCCCGGGATTTCCGTAAGCAAAAGATCGAAATTCAGAATTATACAGGTGTTATTTTCACCAGCCGCAACGCTATTGACCATTTCTTTCGCACCTGCGAAGAAATGAAAGTAAGCGTTTCCCAGGATACCAAGTATTTCTGTATTACCGAAGCCGTAGCACTTTATTTACAGAAATTCATTCTCTACAGGAAACGAAAGGTTTTCTATGGGGCCGATGGCACCAACAAGAGCATGTTCGATGTGATCAACAAGCATAAGAACAATGAAAAGTTCCTGTATGTTTGTTCGGAAAATCAGCAGGACAATGAAATTGTAAACTGGCTGAAAGCAAATAACTGCGAGTTTGCGTTGGCATTCATGTACCGCAGTGTAAGCAACGACGTCAAGGAACTGCTGACAAGGAACGAATATGATATCATGTGCTTTTTTACTCCCAGCGGTGTGAAAAGTCTTTTTGATAACTTCCCGAAATTTAAACAGAACGGGACCGTGATCGGGGCTTTTGGAAATAATACCTCCAAAGCTGTTGAAGATGCCGGTTTAAAACTTGGAATAAAAGCTCCACAACCGCAAACACCCAGCATGGTGGCGGCCCTGGAACAATACCTGATTGCTGTTCTGAAGCATAAGTAAACGATCCGAAAATTATTTCGAAAAGACATTGCCCCGGCAATGTCTTTTTTTTATTGGCGAACATCCCGCTTTACCTTTTAAGTGCGAACTTTAACCTCCCCAAATCTTCCCATATGACCGGCACCGGAAACCAACTTATCCATGAAACAAGTCCCTATTTATTGCAGCATGCGCATAATCCCGTAGACTGGCATCCCTGGGGTGAGAAGGCACTCGAAAAAGCAAAGCAGGAAAATAAACCGATCCTGGTTAGTATCGGATATTCAGCATGCCATTGGTGCCATGTAATGGAAAAAGAAAGTTTCGAGGATGAGAAGGTCGCAGCATTCATGAACAGGCATTTTATCAATATCAAAATTGACCGGGAAGAAAGACCCGACCTGGATCATATTTATATGGATGCCGTGCAGGCAATGACAGGCAGCGGAGGATGGCCGCTCAATGTTTTTTTAACGCCCGATACCAGGCCTTTTTACGGTGGTACTTATTATCCCCCACAAAAAGCGTTCAACCGGCCTTCCTGGATGGATATATTGCAGGGAGTTGCGCAAGCATTTGAAGAAAAAAGAGCGGAAATAGATGAACAGGCTGAAAACCTGACCGCACATCTTCGCCAGTCCAATGCCTTTGGCATTCAGGCCCCGGGGCAAGCCGATTATTTTCAACTGGAAAAACTGGATGAGATTTTTGAAAACATCATGAAACAGGCCGACCAGGAATGGGGAGGATTTGGAAGGGCGCCGAAGTTTCCCCAGACTTTCATAATACAATTCCTGCTACGGTATAAGTATGTAAATGATCTGCAAAGGCCGGACTATTCCAGGAAGGCCAACATTGAAAAAGCGGCTTTGCTTTCACTCGACAAAATGATACAGGGTGGGATCTATGACCAGGTGGGAGGCGGTTTTGCACGCTATTCAACTGATACCGAATGGCTGGTTCCCCATTTTGAAAAAATGTTATATGATAACGCTTTGTTGATTTCTGTACTCAGCGAGGCTTACCAGTTAACCCATAAAGAATTATACAGGGAAACGATTTCAGATACGATCGGTTTTATCGAGCGGGAATTAATGCATTTCCAAAAAGGATTTTATTCAGCACTCGATGCAGACAGCGAGGGTGTGGAAGGTAAATTCTATGTATGGAATTGGGAAGAAGTAAAGGCAGTCCTAAAGGAAGATTCTATGCTTTTCAGCAGTTATTATGGAATATCGGAAAAAGGGAACTGGGAGGGGAATAATATATTGCATATCCCAATTTCCGAGGAGGAATTTACCAGAACAAATAACGTAGATCTCACCCGGTTAAAAACCATTTTGCAAAACGGAAAGCAGAAGTTACTGGCGGCCAGGGAAAAAAGGATTCGCCCGGGTTTGGATGATAAGATATTGTTGGGTTGGAATGCATTGATGAATACAGCCCTGTGCAAAGCATATGCTGCCACGGGTCATGAACCCTACCGGCAACTGGCACTCGATAATATGCGATTCATAGTAGAATCTTTTGCCGGGAAACAGGAAGGTTCGTTTTATCATACCTGGAAAAATGGCCAGGCCAAATACCCGGCATTCCTGGATGATTATGCTTACCTGGTTGAAGCACTGCTGCATATCCAGGAAATCAGTGCCGACCCCAGTTGGCTGTCAAAGGCAAGGGTGATTACAGAATATGTTATCAGCCAGTTCAGTGAAGAGGATACAGGGTTCTTTTTTTATACGGGTAAAGACCAGAAAGACATTGTGATCAGGAAAAAAGAAGTATATGATGGGGCTACTCCGTCCGGAAATGCAGTAATGGCTTATAATCTCTGCCAGTTGTCCTTACTGCTGGATAAACCGGAATGGGGAAACCGAGGCCGGGATATGGTAAGTTCCTTAGGATCTGCAATAACCAAATATCCCACCTCGTTTGGCAATTGGGCCTGCCTGTATCAGGAAATTGTTGCCGGAACTTTGGAGATTGTGGTGCTCGGGAAAGCACCAACACCTGTTCATAATGAGCTTTTGGCAAGGTATATTCCACATCGTGTAATGATGGTTTCTACGGCCCCCGGAGAATGGCCTTTATTGAGTGGCAAACCATTGCATACGAAAACAAAGCTTTGGTTGTGTAAAAATTACAGCTGTCGTGAACCGGTTGATTCTGTGGATGAACTTATTGCACTGATAAACAGTCCGGAAGCTGCCAATTAATTTTTAGTTAATACAATAAATGGGTGTCCAAATCGTTTGAGATTTTACTACGTAAAAACCATTTTGACCGCAAAAAATAAAATAATAACCTTGTGCAACCGAATAACCCAAAAGATTATATTTGCCCAATACCCTTTAAGTGTATGAAAATGAAAAACCCTAACTACTACTTCCTCGCAGTCGTGTGCATCACGATGATGTCAAGTTGCGGCATACTGGGAGGAAAGAAAAACAAAGGCGGAAGCCTACCCAATGACGGCCAGGTGCATGGTATTGCCCCGGGAAACCGGTACACCCTCCCCAAACCTCCGGGTATGGTGTACATCCCCCAGGGTACATTTCACATGGGTCCCAGCGATGAGGATCCGGCCTATGCATTCAGTGCCCGTAACAGATCCATATCTATCAGCGGCTTTTGGATGGATGCTACCGAAATCACCAACAACGAATACCGCCAGTTTGTATTCTGGGTTCGTGACTCTGTAGCTGCCCGTAAACTGGGTAAAGTAAAAGCAGGTTCTGATGGTAATGAGTATGTTGACTGGAAAGCCATGCAGCAATTCAAATGGAGTGATCCTAAAAATATTGAAGACCTGGGTGGCACTGACATGATCCTTGCCCCGGAAGATCGCATTTTCGGAAAGAAAGAGATCGACCAGTCCAAGCTGATCTATCATTCAGAAGTCTTTGACCTGAAAGAAGCAGCAAAAAGGGAAAATGCCGGCAAACCCCGTTCTAAATTTATTGTAAAGAAAGATACCCCGATCTACCCCGACACCCTGGTGTGGATCCGTGATTTCTCTTACTCCTATAACGAGCCGATGACCAAGCGCTATTTCTCTCACCCTGCTTTCGGTAATTACCCGGTAGTTGGTGTGAACTGGAAACAGGCTACGGCTTTCTGTGAGTGGAGTACCCATTATCTCAACACTTTCCTTGATTCAAAGAAAAGGGCACAGGAATCTGATTTCCGCCTGCCTACCGAAGCACAATGGGAATATGCAGCCCGCGGTGGCCGTTCACAAACGATGTTCCCCTGGGGTAACTATTACCTGAGAAATAAGAAAGGCTGTTTGATGGCCAACTTCAAACCCGGTCGTGGTAATTATCCGGAAGATGGTGGATTCTACACGGTGCGTGCCGATGCTTACTGGCCGAACGATTACGGTCTGTACTGCATGGCGGGTAACGTGGCAGAGTGGACATCTTCTATCTATTACGAAGGCCGCAATAACTTCCAGCACGATATGAACCCCGATGTTCGCTGGAATGCAAAAGATGACGATCCCCCGCTGATGAAACGCAAAATCATTCGTGGTGGTAGCTGGAAAGACGTAGGCTATTACCTGCAAAACGGTACCAGCACCTACGAATACCAGGACTCTACAAAATCCTACATTGGTTTCCGCCGTGTCATCGATTTGCCAGCTGCCCCTCAAAAAGGACGCCGCAGATAAGAAATTAAAGAGGTCTTTCTTAAACGAAAGACCTCTTTTTATACAATTTTCCTCTAATTTATCCGTTTATTTTTTTAGTTAAAATTTAATAATCTATAAAAACGAACCCGTTATGATGTTCTTTAAAACCCAACGAGGCCAGGTAGTCCTCAACTTTATCTTCGCCTTCTTCGCAGCCGTTGTGATCTTAGGCGCATTGTTTAAGATTCGTCACTGGCCCTATGCTGATGAAATGATCACATTGGGTCTGGCATCCGAAGTAATTGTGTTCCTGGTAATGGCATTCATGGTGCCTCCCCCGGAAGAACCACATTGGCAACGTTATTTCCCGGATATCAATCTTCATCCTGACCTGGATCCGAACTTCAAACCTACCCCGCTGACCTTACCCGGAGCAGGTTCCGGAAACCCGGCCCTGAATAAGCTGGAGGATATGCTGAAAGATGCTGATATCACACCGGCTAACCTGGGTCGCCTGGGTGAAAACTTCAAAAAATTTGGTGCAACTGTCGACAATATGTCTGATATCACCGACGTGGTTGCAGCTACCGGCGATTATACCGCCAAAACCAAGGAAGCTGCCAGCGCCCTGGGGCAGATGAAAGATGCCTACCTGGGTGCTACCAATACGATCCAGCATTTCAACAATGCGGCAGAAGGTACCAGACAATTCCATGAGCAGGTACAGGTGCTGACGAAGAACCTGTCCTCCCTGAACACGATTTATGAATTGGAGTTGCAGGATACCAATAATCACCTGAAAGCAATGAACCAGTTCTATAGCAATTTGGTGAATGCATCACAAGCTATGGAAGGCAGTGTTACTGATGCCAAGCATGCTCAGGAACAAATTGCCATGCTGGCTAATAACCTGGGCCGCCTGAATAATATTTACGGCAATATGCTCAGCGCTATGCAGGGTCGCAACTAAAATTATAACTAACGGTTCTGGGTTCGTTTCATATAAAATCCGTATCCGTGATTTTCGAATGTCACCATTACAATAACAAAAAACCATAAATCGTCATGGCTTTACCTCGTGAGCCCCGGCAGAAAATGATCAACATGATGTACCTGGTGCTAACAGCCCTGTTGGCACTGAACGTATCATCCGAGATCCTGAATGCCTTTAAAACGGTTAACCGCAGTTTGGAAACTACCAATGTTACTGTCGGCAACTCTACGACTACTATCATGAAGTCGCTGGAGGAGAAGACGAAAAAGAGCGAAACAGCAGACAGGGCAAATTTCTGGTATCCCAAGGCCCAACAGGCCCAGCAATTTTCAAAGGATGTTTATTCTTATATCCAGGGGATCAAGAATAATATCCTCACTGAAGCTGGCGGTGACCCCAACAATCCTGATAAAAATTTCAAGGAAGATAACCTTGATATATCTACACGCCTGATGGTGGAAAAAGGAGAAGGAAAAATACTTTTTCAAAAACTTTCCGAATACAAGGAGAATATCCTGAAAAAGATCCATCCTTCTATCGATTCAGCTTTTGCCACTACCTTACCTATCGACCTGTCTACGCCCAAGACCAAGAACAAGGGCAATAATAGCTGGGAAGCCGTTTATTTCAGAATGGTTCCTACCGTTGCGGCACTTACCATTTTGAGTAAATTCCAGAATGACGTAAAAACTACGGAAAACAGGGTGATCCAGTTTTGCCACAATAAAGTGGGTGAGGTAGAAGTAGTATTCGACTCCTACGCTGCCATCGTTGGGCAGAACTCTAATTACCTGATGCCTGGCCAGGAAATCCAGATCACAGCCGGTATCGGGGCCTTCAGTAAAGCTGCCAAACCGACCATTTCCATCGGCGGTACAAATGCCGTAATCGGAGATAATGGATACGCAGAATACAAAGGCCAGGCTGGTGCAATCGGCCAACACACTGTTCCTATCACTATCAAATATTTTAACCAGATCAGCGGTAAAGAAGAAACTGTAACCCGCGATGTAACCTATACCGTAGGGCAGGCTAATGCTTCAATCGCCCTGGATAAAATGAATGTCCTTTACATTGGAGTAGACAACCCTCTTACCATTGCAGCCAGTGGTGGTGGCGATGATAAAGTGAGAGCTACTATTTCACAAGGTAACCTTACCTCACTGGGTAGGGGTAAGTATATTGCCCGTGTAAATAAAGTGGATGATAATACTGTAGTGACTGTGAGCGTAGACGGTAAAGTAGCCGGTGCCTCCCAGTTCAGGGTTCGTACCATTCCCGATGCCCAGGCCTATGTGGGTGGTCAGCCCAGTGGTACCGAAATGTCTGCAGGTGCATTTAAGGCACAGGCAGGTGTGGGTGCCGGTATCAAAAACTTCCCTTTCCAACTGGAATATGATGTAGTAAGCTTTACGTTTACCTGCGATACCGATGATGATATTATTTCTGTTCCTTCCAGCGGTGGTTTATTCCAGGGTGCTGTAAGGAGAGCGGTAGACCAACATGTAAAAGCAGGCCGTATGGTCACTATCGAGAATATTCGTGTTAAAGGTCCCGATGGCCGTGTTACATCCGTGCCGGCCTTGTTCTATTACATTAAATAACAAGAGAAATGAAACGTATTTTGTTTAAGTCAGGGATGTGTTTACTGCTAGCTGCATTGTTCAGCAGCCAGCTGGATGCCCAGCGTCGTTCCAATCGCCGGGGTGCTCAGCCTACGACTAATCCGACTACCCAGCAGACCAATATCAACCAGCAACCTGGTTATGATCCTTATGGTGGCCTGCCCATTACCATTGATTCTTCGGGTGTGTCGGATACCGTACTCCGTAAATCCCTGCGGAATGACAACGCATTTGACAAAAGCGGTCTGAATACCCGTACTCCTTTACAATATGAGCATCTCCGTTGGGATGATGCCTTGTATGCGCATAAAGTATGGCGGGAACTGGACTTGCGTGAAAAAATGAACCAGACATTCCGCTACGAGGCCCAGGACGATAATGGCAGCCAGTTATTCATCGATATGCTGCTAAAAGCCGTAAACAGTGGGGAGGTGACCGCGTTTTCCGACGACCGGTTTACCACACCTATGTCCGTAACCGATATTCAGCAATTGACCGTGGGTAAGGCCGATACTACCCCGGTTTATGATATCAAGGAACTGGATAAGATCACAGGCTATAAAGTAACCCGTGCCAGCTTCGACGCCAAAAGCGTTACCAAGCTCCGCCTCAAAGAGGAATGGGTATTTGACCGGGAAGCCAGCCGCCTGTTTTGCCGTATCCTGGGAGTAGCTGCCTTAAAAACAGAATACATACCCAATACAACCAGGGAAAGGGGAACTTCAACGATGTTCTGGGTCTATTATCCCGATATTCGTCCAATGCTGGCTAAAGCGGAGGTGTATAATCCTAAAAACATGGGACAAAACCGCCTGACCTGGGAGGAGCTATTCGAAAGCCGTATGTTCAGTAGCTATATCGTTAAATCAACTATTGACAACGCTTCCAATAAGAATGTCCGGAACATCTATAAAGATCCCATCCTGGCCTTGCTGGAAGGTGATAATATCAAAGAAAAAATATTCAATTACGAGCAGGATCTCTGGTCTTATTGATACTGTTTCGTGCATATAATTTCACTCTTCAAACCCCTCTTCCCGAGGGGTTTTTTAATGCATTGATATTCGCAAATTAAAGGGGAAAAAAAGTTTCAAAAATCGTAAAAACCCTATAGGAAAATTGGATTAAAGTCGTATTTTCGTTACGGTTTTTCATAGGATATTGGATTTTAAAAACGGGGCTGGATTTCTATCCTGGCCCCATTTTTTTGCATCAAACAGTTGTTTTTTTATTTTAATCAAATCAGGCTTAGTGTTTAACAGATAATGATTTTTAAACCGGGTGGCCCGGATCAGTTCAACCTTTCAACAATTCCTGCCAATAAGCATCGGCCCGTTTAATTCCTGAAATATTCAATAATTAACCTGGCCCTGGCTTTACCGATCAGCCTGGAGAGTTCTTCTTCGGGTAATTCCCTGACTTTTTTTACGGATTTGTATTCTTTGAGCAACAGATCAGCAGTAGACTGGCCAATGCCGGGTATATCTTCCAATTCATTTTTAAATGTTCCCCGGCTTCGCTGCTTGCGGTGAAAGCTGATGCCAAAACGATGCACCTCATCCCGAATGCGGCGGATAAAACGGAGGCTATTGCTGTTATAAGGCAGTTTAAGAGATTCCTGGTCGCCGGCAAAAAAGATCTCTTCTTCATTCTTGGCCAGGCCCACCAGGGTTGTTTTGCCAATGGCGTTTAGTTCCTGCATGGCATCGATTGCTGCATGCAGCTGACCTTTTCCTCCATCGATGATCACCAGTTGGGGAAAGGGTTCATTTTCGTCTGTCAGTCGCCGGTAGCGGCGAAACACCGCTTCTTTCATCGTCGCGAAATCATTGATGCCCTCCACCGTTTTTACATTAAAATGGCGATAGTCTTTTTTACTGGGTTCTCCAT
>DASUMO010000437.1:0-3099 GCA_036277695.1 Chitinophagaceae bacterium | reverse complement strand
GCTCCAAATAGCAAAACAAATGTTCCGATTATTTCCGTCAATAAATTATGACCCGTATTGCGGATGGCGGGAGCCGTGCAAAACACCGCGAGTTTGAGATCTTTATTATCTGTTTCTGTGAAATGTTGTTTATATGCCAGCCAAACGATGGTAGCGCCGGTAATGGCGCCGGCAAATTGGGCAGCGATATAAGTTCCTACCAGGGAAATATCGAAACCACCAAAAGCGGCGACGCCAAGGGTAACAGCCGGGTTAAGATGACCACTTCCCCCAAATTTAATGGCTGCATAAACTCCCATAAAAACAGCAATGGCCCAGCCAAGTGTGATTACGATCCAGCCACCGTTTTGTCCCTTTGATTTGTTCAGTAAAACATTGGCTACAACACCATCTCCCATAATAATCAGGAGTGCGGTGCCGATAAATTCACCCAGAAACGGATTCATGTTGTGTTGGTTTTAGTTTTTATAAAGCAATGGTATTATTCTTCGGTCCATGCCTGTGCGGCCCTGACCGCTTTTTTCCAATTTTTCTGTAAATCCAATCTTTGCGCTTCTGGCATGCCAGGAGAAAAGGTACGATCCTGCTGCCAGTATTGCTGCAACTCGTCAATGTTTTGCCAAAAACCCACCGCCAAACCGGCGAGATAAGCTGCACCGAGGGCCGTAGTTTCCGTCACTTTCGGTCGCACAACTTTTGTATCCAGGATATCACTCTGGAATTGCATGAGGTGATTATTAATAGTAGCTCCACCATCAACTCTTACTTCTTTTATTGGAAGACCGGCGTCAGCTTCCATGGCTTTTAATAAATCCATCGATTGGAACGCGATGCTTTCTATAGCAGCCCGGGCAATATGCGCATTGGTGCTTCCACGTGTAATTCCCACTATCGTACCCCGGGCATGCTGGTTCCAGTAAGGTGCGCCCAATCCCGTAAAAGCCGGTACCAGGTATACCCCACCATTATTTTCTGCCTGCAGGGCCAGTGCTTCCACATCGCCCGATCGCTGAATCAGCTTGAGTCCATCACGCAACCACTGAACCACGGCACCCCCAATGAATACGCTGCCCTCCAAAGCATATTGTACTTCCCCGTTTACTTTCCAGGCAATCGTCGTAAGCAGGTTGTTTTTCGAAGCAACCGGTTTGGAACCTGTATTCATCAACATAAAACAACCCGTGCCATAGGTGTTTTTGACCATACCGGGTTGAGTACACATTTGTCCAAACAGTGCGGATTGCTGGTCACCTGCGATGCCGCTCACGGGAATACTGGAGGCGGTCAAAATGTTTTGAGTCATCCCATAGATCTCGCTGCTGGAACGAACCTCCGGTAACATATTATCCGGGATCCCGAATAAGCCCAGCAGTTCCTGGTCCCATTGCAGGGTATGAATATTGTACAATAAGGTCCGGGAAGCATTGGATACATCTGTTGCATGTACTTTACCGTTGGTCAGTTTCCACAATAACCAACTGTCTATCGTTCCAAAACAGAGTTCACCTTTCTGCGCCTTATCTCTTGCACCTTCTACATTATCCAGTATCCATTTAACCTTGGTGCCCGAGAAATAGGCATCAGTAACAAGTCCCGTTTTTTCACGAATTTTTTCTGCCGAGCCATCTTTTTTCAGGCTATCACAATATTCGGATGTGCGCCGGTCCTGCCACACAATAGCGTTATAAATAGGGAGATGCGTATCCCTGTCCCAAACCACGGTGGTTTCCCGCTGGTTGGTGATGCCGATCGCCGCGATATCCTGGATGGTCAGCCCGGCTTTCAGCACAGCCTCTGTAGCCACACCCAGTTGCGTGCTCCAGATTTCATTGGCGTCATGTTCTACCCAACCCGGTTGGGGGAAGATCTGTGTGAATTCTTTTTGTGCAGTGGAAATAATAGCTCCTTTCTTGTCAAAAATGATCGCTCTTGAACTGGTAGTTCCCTGGTCGAATGCTAAAATATAACTGGCCATGTCAATCGTTTATCGTTTAGAGTTAAAAATAGTCGGAAAGTCGGGAAGTCCGAAGTCCGCAAGAATTATTTCAATTTTGTAAAATCATTTTCAACACGGCATCGTTGCTTCCGGACTTCCTGGCTGCGGTCTTTGGCCGACTTACAACTGCGAAAAATAATTCGGGTAATCGGTAATAATCCCGTCGACCCCCAATGCTTTCATCTTTTTCATTTCTTCCACGCTGTTCACTGTCCACGGAATAATCTTGATACTTTTTTTGTGACAGTTCTCCACCAGCTCCTTCGTCACTACCGAGTAATGCGGGCTATACATCTCGGGATAATAACCCAGCTCCTGTAATTGCTGATCAAAACTACGTTTGTCGTTTCCAGATATCAGTACTGCGGTCACGATTCCGGGGTATTTTTTATGCAATAGTTGCAGGGGCCGGAAATCAAAGGACTGGAGATAACACCTGTTTTCAATCTTTTTTTCTTTTACAACGTCCATGACAAGGTCCACGAATTCCTCTACGGGCGGATGTTTTTTTCCATCATTGACCGGGTTGGTCTTGAGTTCAATATTATAGAGTATTTTTTTCCCCTTACTATTGGCATACCAGTCGGATGAATCAATTAATTCACCCAATAAAGGTTTGTAGGCGGGAATTTTTTGTTGTTGGGGAAAATCAGGGTGGGGCTTCAATCCTACATCATATTTCCTGATGCTATCATAATCCATTTCGTAGAGCAGGATCTTTTGGGCTTCCTGGCTGCTGAGTCGTGCGCCTGCGGGAGTAGTGCTGATATCAGGATGAAAATAAACGTCATGGGAGATAACCACTTTCCGGTCTTTTGAGATCACAACATCCACTTCAACTGTATTGACATCATAATCGATGGCTTTATACATGGAAGAGATGGTATTTTCCGGCATCAGTCCACGGGCGCCCCGGTGCCCTTCTTTGTTGAAAAGGGGGAGTTCCATTGAACCACTTATTGTTTTATGCGTACGGGATGATTGACAGGATACCAGTAACAGAACCAGGCCTGTAAAGGACTGAACCAGGATTTTTTTCATCAGCCATTAATTTAAAAAAGGTTTCAGCAGGGTGGCCCAATGTTGATAGCCACGGGCATTCA
>DASUMO010000436.1:0-2283 GCA_036277695.1 Chitinophagaceae bacterium | reverse complement strand
ATACCAATTGCAAAAGCCCCACGATGATGTGGGATTTCTGGAGCCTGAACCCCGAAAGCCTGCACCAGGTCATGTTCCTGATGAGTGACCGGGGTACACCGTTCAGTTACCGGCATATGCATGGGTTCGGGAGCCATACCTTTAGTTTGATCAATAAGAATAATGAGAAAGTATGGGTGAAGTTTCATTTTAAAACCCAGCAGGGTATCCGGAATTTCACCAACGACGAAGCAGTAAAAATGAAAGGCGATGATCCCGATTGGGCACAGCGGGACCTGGTGGCCGCAATTGATCGCGGCGACTTTCCGAAATGGTCGCTGAAAATCCAGGTCATGACTGAAGAGCAGGCCAAAAATTATCGCTTTAATCCTTTTGACCTGACCAAGACCTGGAGCCAGAAAGAATTCCCCCTAATACCCGTGGGTGAATTGGAACTCAATGAAAACCCGCAGAATTATTTTGCCGATGTGGAGCAGGCCGCCTTTGCACCAGCACATGTAGTAGACGGAATCAGCTACTCCCCTGATAAAATGTTGCAGGGAAGAATTCTTTCCTATCCTGATGCCCACCGTTACAGGTTGGGTGGTAATTATGAGCAAATTCCAGTTAACAAATGTCCTTATGCTATAAATAATTACCAGCGCGACGGATTGATGAGGGTGGATGGCAATGGCGGAAAAAATCCCAATTATTTCCCCAATAGCTTTGATACGATCCGGCCCGATGAGAATTACAAACAACCTTCAATGGTGCTGGATTCGCTGGTAGCCGACTGGTATGACAGGAATGCCGAGGGGGAAAACGACCACTACACACAACCCGGTATTTTCTGGAGGGAAGTATTGAATGAGCACGATCAGAAAAACCTTGTTAGCAATATTATCGGGGCAATGAAAGGAATAGAAGGTCCGAAGAAGGCAGAGATCATCAACCGGCAGTTATGTCATTTCTTCCGTGCCGATATAGGATTGGGTATGGCCATTGCGCAAGGCCTGGGAGTGAATGTGAATGAAGCAATGCCCAAACAACATCAGACTGATGAAGCAGTTCTTGCATAACAATTGTTGGTTAAGGTTTAATGGTAGCCGTTCCGATTCTTCGGGGCGGCTTTTTGTTTATCATTCTTCGAGGATCACTTTGGATTTACCGACCTTGAGTTTATAACCCATTCCGACCTTTAAAGCATAATTCTCATCCATATGTCCCACGGGAAAACCAAAACAAACGGGATAGCTGTAATCTTTTACTGCATTCATGATAATCTCTTCCACAGGCTGGCCAAAAGGTCGTTCCGTATCTTTCATATCGGTAAAACTTCCCACCAGCAGTCCTGCCAGTTTCGAGAGTTTGCCACTTCTTTTTAACTGGTAAAGCATCCGGTCTACATTATACAGGTATTCTCCAATATCCTCGATAAAAAGTATGCGACCTCTTGTTTTAATATCTGAATCCGAGCCTACCAAATGCGCCAGCAATGCAAGATTGCCTCCAACCAGTTCACCTTCCGCCTCTCCTCTGCGGTTAAAATCATGGGTTCCTACCTGGTATTTTAGTTTTTTTCCTTCCAGTGCATTTTTCAGCGATAACACATATTGATTCTTAAATCCTTCCTCGTTAAAGGCGGCGGCCATGGGAGCATGGAGGGAGGAAATATGGTAGTTCGAATAGAGATGGCAATGAAGAACCGTGATATCACTATAACCGATAATCCATTTGGGATGCTTTTTAAATTTCCTGAAATCGATCCTGTCAATGATTCGTCCCATCCCGTATCCGCCTCTTGCACAGAGTATGGCCTTTACTTCTTCATTATCGAGTAGCTCCTGAAGATCCGCCAGTCTTTCATCATCGGAACCCGAGAAATAGGTAACAGAACCGCTTCCAACTGTGTCGCCGACCTGCACTCTGTAGCCCCATCCGGTTAATGTGTCAATACAGGTCTGTACTTTTTCTTTAGCCATATAGCCAGCAGGACAAACCAGGCCAATCAAATCGTTTTTTTGCAAATAGGGTGGAATTTTTATCATAATCAATATTAATCGCTAAAGTTATTTAATTAGCCCATGCCTTTCTCAAAAAACGAAGCCAGTTGCCGTGCAGTATATCTTCTATGGCCTTCTCGCTATATCCTCGTTGTTCCAGCAAAATTGCTATAACAGGCAGGCCGGCTATGGTCTCAAGATCTGCCGGGCATTGTTCCGCCCCAAATCCTCCGTCCAGGTCCGTTCCAAGCGCTGCATGTTGCGCATTTCCCGCCAGCTGGCAAACATGATCGATATGATC
>DASUMO010000435.1:0-12519 GCA_036277695.1 Chitinophagaceae bacterium | reverse complement strand
GGTCAGTAATGATTAACTGTATCCACGTTAGGCAGTTATATCGCCAAAATTGGGTATAACCCGGCTTTGTTTTCCCTTCAGGATTTACGACCTTTGAGCCGCTTATGACAAGGCATGAACGCATCATTTTAATTATCCTGGCAGGATTGAATTTCACACATATCCTGGATTTTATGATCATGATGCCCCTTGCCAATTATATGACGGGTGTCACAGCCATGCAATTCAGTCTGCTGGTAGCAGCCTATTCAATCAGCGCATTCTTCTCCGGACTTGCCATAGCGATGGTGATTGATCGCTTTGACCGGAAAAGATCCTTGTTATTAGCTTATGCAGGTTTCCTCCTTGGGACACTGGCCTGTGGATTTGCCCCCACTTATGGATTATTACTGGCATCCCGTATTGTGGCCGGCTTGTTTGGGGGGATTATCGGGGCACAGGTTCTTTCTATTGTGGCGGATCTATTTGCTTATGAACGCCGGGCCCGGGCTATGGGGGTGGTGATGAGTGGCTTTGCCGCCGCATCTATTCTCGGAGTTCCTTTTTCACTTTACCTGACCAATTTATTCAAGCACGACTGGCATATTCCCTTTCTCCTTATTGGCAGCCTGGGCATGGTATTCGTTCCCTTTATTATCAGATTCATTCCCAACATGACCACTCATATCAATCACGATGAGAAAAAAGGATCACCTTTCAAATCCTTAATTGCAGCCAGCCGTGAAACGTCGCAACGCTCAGCGCTGTTTTTTTCAGGGTTGCTGATGATGGGTCATTTCCTGATCATTCCATTTATCAACCCCTACCTGGAATTTAATAAAGGCTTTTCAAAAGATCATACTCCTATGATTTACCTGGTAGGAGGGATGGCTTCGTTACTGGCCGCTATTTACCTGGGAAGATTAGCCGATAAAAAAGGCAAACTCCGTGTTTTTTCCGTATCGGTGTTTTTTTCACTGTTCATGGTATATATTATTACCGCCATGCCCAATGTTGCTTTCCCGGTCGTGCTGGTCTTTTTTGCAATCTGGTTTATTGTCGCCACCGGGCGTATCGTCACTGCCCAAGCCATGATCAGTGAAGTGGTAAAACCTGAGCAGCGCGGTAGTTTTATGAGTATTAATGGCAGTGTGCAGCAGTTGGGCAGCGGGTTGGCTGCGATCTGCGCTGGAACGATAGTGGTAACCGAGAAATCTGGCAAAATACTTTATTATAACTGGGTAGGCTATCTCAGCATAGTCGTGTTACTGGTAAGTTTGTTCCTAGGCCGGGCTATTTTCCGCAAAGTAGAAGCTACCACTGTTGTTCCGGAGGAGGATGAAACTGCCGTGGAAGATGAGCAACTTGTAAGGGAAACAATCTGACCAAATCCAATCACGTTCAGTTGCAATTAATCTCCGGATGCTGCATGTCCGGGTAACCTTTTTTTAATGGTCGTGATCTGGCCGCGATGGTTGGCTTCGTGTTCACAGACATGAAACCATTTGCAAAAATTATTAGTGGGTTTACCGCCAAAGAATTTGGGATCCACCTGGGCCAGCCATTTATCATCTCTTTTTTTGAATTCCTGCAGTGTTTTTTCCCGCACCTTTTTCAGGGCGTTTAAATAGTAATCCAGGTTATTCCCTTTTATTTGTTTTCTGCCCTCTGCGCCCAGACTCATGGCTACTCCCCATTTTTTCTTGTTCTCTTCACTAAAAGTCTTGAGATTATTAAAGGTCAGGTCCTGGTAAACAACATCCGTAGCTGCCAGGTGAAGTAAGAGGGCTCCAATGGTATTGGCGTTTTCATCCTGTAAATAATCGAGTTCGGTTTGGCTTAATCCCTGTACAGCCCGGATCACGGAGTCTCTCATCCAGTTCATCATCGATACCAGGATGCCAACCTGGGGTGAATAACCTTCCAGGGGGCCAATAATATTGACGTTATCATCTGTACCCGGGTTGCCAAAACTTTCGAATGGCAGGAACCCAAGGCTGCTGGTTCCTATTGCTGCCAGGGCAGTGGTTTGAAGAAATTTTCTGCGGTTAAAAGTTGATTGTTTCATACAGAATGATTTAATGTGTAGAGAGAAAGGGTCGGAGAATAGGTACATTGATTATTAAGAAAGGGCAGGAATAGGGGTAGAACCGGGTATACGAATGTACCGGAATTTAAAACCTTCTTCCAATTCTAATAAGAATTATCTGCAGGAACCTTTCCACATCTCCGGAATGCCGGACAAAGCCTTCTTTCCGGGATTCCGCTTATTTTATAACCCTGTAGACGGGATAGCGTAAATGCGCCGGTTCATACCAGGGTGAATTTTGATAAACAAAATTCAGCTGGGCTCTTGGGTCTTTTGCGAAAAGGGAATCGGTGGCCCGCCTTTGTTGCATTTTCGCCTGTAGTTCGGCGTTATGCTGCAGGTATTCTGCGGCTATATCTTCAAAAGCATAAGCCGAATAACCTTCTTTTTGCCCGAGGATGGCATCGAAATAATTCCAGGCGAAATAAGAATCCTCACCCTGTGGTTCCAGGGTTTCAATTAAAAACCGGTTGGCGTCCTGGTTCATGGGTATATACCAATCGCCCTTGCGGAAGTTTATTTTTTGAAGACTGCTGCTGATTTTCACTTCGCTATTAAGGTGATGCATTTCGTATTGCCGGGACATGGTCTTATAGTCTTCGATCTTGTAAGCCTCCACTTCCATGCTGGTATCTTTTTTTAATTGGCTCATCTGCACCTTATTCAGTTTAAGCAGATCAATCACTTTCCACCAACCCTGCGGGATAATATAGGCATTTGGTTTTTGTACAAATGTCCTGGCCGGAAAATAATTATAGATTCTTACTTTTTTTTCATAAGGCTTGTTCCGGTCATAGTATAAACGGGGCAAACCGGATACAGCACTTGGTTTCCTGCCTGATTCGTAACCCTTATAGATTATCTCTTTGAATTGCGTCCGGTCCAACGACCAGCTAACCGGGAATTCAACGGCGCTTCGCGCGGCTTTTTTCGATTGTTCCCGCAGCTGTTTTATCTTCTCACTGTTTGCGACGGTGAATTCAATAAAGGATTGCATCAGGGCATAGGTGGATCTTACACGCTGTTCATAAGGCTTGAGCATATGGGTTTCCGGCACAAATGAGAAACAATGCCAGAGCGCTGCATAGCCACTGGCATAGCGCGGGCTGTCCCAGTATTCAGGCCATCCATTCTCAGGTCCATCACCCCATACATTTACATAGGGCACCAGGTCATATCCTTTTGTCTTCATAATGCCGTACAATGCTGGTTCAAATTGCCGGTTCAGAAATTCTCCCATTACGCCGCCCAGTTTATTATGCTGGGTTGTAAGCAAAGTCATCACGTGCTGGTAATCCGCGCCATTGCTTACGTGATTATCGACAAACACATCCGGGTCGGTAAGATGAAAGATTTCAGCAAAGGCCCGGGCATCCCTCGAATCACATTTTATAAAATCCCGGTTCAGGTCCAGGTTCTGTGAATTACCTCTGAATCCGAATTCTTCGGGGCCGTTCTGATCCACCCGGTAGTTGGCACTGCGGTTGAGACAACCCCCGATATTATAAATGGGAATAATGGCCAGCACCAGGTTATCGGGGATCTTATATTTATTCGTGACAATATCCCTTGCCAGTAACATACTGGCGTCAATGCCATCCGGTTCACCAGGATGAATTCCATTATTGATCAGGATCACCCTTTTATTATTCCTGCGGATATTATCAAAATTATGATCACCATTATTGGAAACAACTACCAGGTGCAGAGGATGACCGGCATCGGTCATTCCCCTGGTCAGCATTTTCACTTTACCCGAAGCTGCATCCAGTTGTTGCCACCAGTTGATGATTTCGTGATAGGTGGGAGTCTGTGTGCCCTTCGATTGCTCAAATTTTGTGAGCAGGGCTTGTGCGATTGTAAATTCTGGCAGTATGAGGAAGACCAGTAAATAAAGCAATCTTGTTTTCATATCTCTTTAACTTTTTCCCGGGAACAAATCATTACCGTTGGCTTAAAGCTACGGAGTCAGAAATAAAAAAGGCATCCCGGGGGATGCCTTTCAAGGTTTTTATTTAATAGCTTATTTCGCAGCGACTGTTTTCTTAGCCAGCTTGCTTTTCAGGTTGGCAGCTTTGTTCTTATGGATAATACCACGTTTGGCCAGTTTATCAATCATGCTGGCAACTGCGGGGAATTTGTCCTCAGCTTCTTTACCTTTTTTCGTTCTAAAGTCGCGGATTGCATTTCGCGTGGTCTTGCCGTAATATTTATTTCTTTCCTGGCGTTTAGCAGCCTGGCGGACATCTTTTTTTGTTGCTTTGTGATTAGCCATCTAAATTCAATTTAATTGTCCCGGTTTTTATCGGGAGGCAAAGGTAAGGGCGGGTTGTTTATTCACCAAATTTGAGGGCTCCTAATTCTCTTTGCCGGGACTTTCTGCCAGATTTTAGCTAAAACAGGCTAAACAGTTGGAAGCCAGCTGAAATCCTCCTTCTAAATCCCTCAGGATGAGCCACCGATTTACCTTTTTTTCAGCGATATTTGTGACCCAATTTGCCCAATACCCAAAAAGTCAGGTACATGAAGGATTTTTCCTATATCACCAATTCCCATCCTGAATTTATCGAAAACCTATACCGGGATTTTGTAAAAGACCCCAATAGTATTGACCCCGAAATGCGGAAGTTTTTTGAGGGTTTTGATTTTGCTATTGCCAATAATGCCATTAAAGTAAACGGGAATGGGAACGGGCATGAAGCAGTAACTGCAGCCCCCGCGGTTAGGAGCGGGGAGAAAATGGAATCGGTGCCGGCTGATATTGACTGGATGCGGGAGATTAGGGTGTACCGGCTGATCCTGGGTTACCGCAATAAAGGTCACCTGATTGCCAAAACCAACCCGATACGCGAGCGAAAGGACAGGGGTGCAAACCTGGACCTTGGCTTTTTTGGACTCCAGGAAGAAGATCTTGCAAAAACCTTTCATGCGGGCAACCTGATTGGATTGGGGACTACTACGCTGAAGAATATCATTGACCAACTGCAAAAAGTTTATGCTTCTCATGTAGGCATTGAATTCAAATATATCAGTGACCAGAAAAAAATTGATTTTCTCACCGGGGAAATGGAGAAAGGTTTTCAGCAACCACTTGGCCTGGAAAAAAGAAAACGTATTCTCGAAAAATTGAACCAGGGGGTGATGTTTGAAAAATTCCTGCATACCAAGTATGTGGGGCAAAAACGTTTCTCACTGGAAGGAGGGGAGACCACGATAGCGGCACTGGATGCCATCATCAATACCGGTGCCGATCATGATGTGCAGGAAGTAGTGATAGGAATGGCACATCGCGGCCGGCTGAATGTGCTGGCCAATATCATGGGTAAAACCTATGAGCAGATATTCAGTGAATTCGAAGGCACTGCCAAGATGGATCAGACTATGGGTAGTGGAGATGTTAAATATCACATGGGTTATGGCAGTGAAGTACAAGCAGCCAATGATAAGACTGTCCATCTTAAGTTGATGCCCAACCCATCGCATCTCGAAGCAGTAGACCCGGTGGTGGTTGGTTTTTCCAGGGCCAAGGCAGATGTACTTTATAATTCGGATTTTGATAAGATCATTCCCATACTGATTCACGGCGATGCTTCCATTGCAGGCCAGGGTATCGTATACGAAGTATTGCAGATGAGTAAGCTGAGAGGATATTATACCGGGGGAACCATTCATTTCGTGATCAATAACCAAATCGGGTTTACCACCGATTTCGATGATGCCAGGAGTTCGGACTACTGCACTTCGCTGGCGGCTGCTATACAGGCGCCAGTTTTTCATGTGAACGGCGACGATCCCGAAGCCGTTATCAAATGTGCCGAGATTGCTACCCACTACAGGCAAGAATTCAATGCCGATGTATTTATTGATATGGTTTGTTACCGGCGTCATGGCCATAATGAAGGAGATGATCCCAAGTTTACACAGCCCCATCTCTATGCCCTGATCGATAAACATCCCAATCCCCGGGAAGTGTATATAAAGTACTTACTGGAAAACGGGGAGGAGGATGCCCAGGAGCTGGCCCGTGAAATGGAGAAAAAATTCTGGGCCGACCTGCAGGAGCGCCTCGATGAAGTAAAACAAAATCCCCTGCCTTATCATTACCAGCAACCGGAACTCTGGTGGAAAAGCCTGCGCCATGCCAATGATGGTGATTTTGAAAAATCTCCGCTTACCGCAATCAGTGAAGAGAATTTCAGGAAAATTTTCGGCGCACTTATGAAATGGCCTTCAGATTTCAAACCCCTGCGAAAAGTTGAGAAGATACTGCAGGATAAGATAAAATTATTTGAGACTGAAGAGAAAGTTGACTGGGCAACGGCTGAATTAATGGCCTACGGAAGCCTGCTGATGGAGGGAAATGATGTGCGAATGAGCGGGCAGGACGTAAAAAGAGGAACCTTCTCGCACCGGCATGCCATGCTACGTGATGAGAATACTGATAAGGAATACAGCCGCCTTAGCACAATTGATGGGGCTACCGGAAAATTCAGGATCTATAATTCTTTACTCAGCGAGTATGGCGTTCTTGGATTCGAATATGGCTACGCACTGGCCAATCCCCATGCCCTGGTTTTATGGGAAGCCCAGTTCGGAGATTTTGTCAATGGCACTCAAACGATGATTGACCAGTTTATTTCAGCCGGTGAACAAAAATGGAACCGGATGAATGGGATCACTATGTTACTGCCTCATGGGTACGAAGGCCAGGGCCCCGAACATAGCAGTGCCAGGATCGAGCGATTTTTACAATCCTGTGCAGAACTGAACATGGTGGTGACGAATATTACTACAGCTTCCAATTTTTTCCATGCCCTGCGTCGACAGCTGGCCTGGCCTTTCCGGAAACCATTGGTGAATTTTTCACCCAAGGCCAACCTCCGGCATCCCGGAAGCTATTCAAGGATCGAGGAGTTTACCCAGGGTGGTTTTAAGGAAGTTCTTGACGATTCCCAGGTTGAGTCCGGAAAAGTGAAAAAAGTATTGTTCTGCAGCGGTAAAATCTATTTTGATATGGCAGAAAGGAAGCAAAAAGAGAATCGGACTGATATTGCCATAGTCAGGTTAGAGCAATTATATCCTCTCCCTTACAAACAGATTGAAACCTTATTTAAAAAATACAATAAGGCCACCTGGTTCTGGGTCCAGGAGGAACCACTCAATATGGGTGCTGCTTCCTACCTGCAAATGAACCTGAAAACCGTGAATTACGGGGTGATCAGCCGGCAGCCCTCGGCTTCACCTGCAACCGGCTTTAATAAGGTTCACCAGCAAGAGCAGGCAGAAATTATTGAGACGGCGTTTAGCATATAGCAGTTTGCCTGTTGTACGAAAAGATAAGAGGAGATTAGATAATTAGTAGAAGCTTACAAGAAACGAGAAACATAACATATGATAGATATAAAAGTACCTACGGTTGGTGAATCCATAAGTGAAGTAACCTTGCTGAAATGGAATAAGAAAGACGGGGATTATGTAGAAAGGGATGAAGTGATTGCTGAATTGGAAAGTGAGAAGGCCACCTTCGAGGTAAATGCTGAAAAAGCCGGTGTATTGAAGACTTCAGCCCAGGAAGGTGATACACTAAAGATCGGGGACCTGCTGGCCAGTATTGATGAGTCAGCCTCCAAACCAGCCGGCAACGGGAAACCTGCTCCTGAAAAGGAAACGAAAAAAGAAGAGAAAAAAGAGTCGCCATCAAAAGAGGAAATCAAAAAAACGGAATCCGCTGCGCCGGCAGCTTCTGTTCCGAATGATATAAAAGCCAGTCCCGTTGCTTCTGCTATTATCGCCGATAAAAAAGTGGATCCCAAAACACTCACACCTTCGGGCTACCAGGGAAAAATATTAAAGGATGATGTGATGGCAGCTTTGTCAAGCCCGGGCAAAAAAGCTTTTGCAGGCGCCGAATTGTTTAGCCGCAATGTGCGGACAGAAAAGATGAGTAATCTCCGCAAAACAATTTCCCGCCGGCTGGTAGAAGCGAAAAATACCACGGCCATGCTTACTACTTTTAATGAAGTGGATATGAGCCGTGTCATGGAAATCCGCGGTAAATACAAAGACAAGTTCAAGGAGATTCATGGAGTCGGTCTTGGCTTTATGAGTTTTTTCGCCAAGGCCTGTGCCGTAGCATTGGCTGAATGGCCTTCTGTAAACGCTTATATTGACGGCGACCAGTTAGTTTATCATGATTATGCTGATATCAGTATCGCCGTGAGTACACCCCGTGGACTAACTGTTCCGGTAATTCGCAATGTGGAGAGCCTGGGCATGGCGGATATTGAGAAAAAGGTTATTGAACTGGCAACAAAAGCCCGGGACAGTAAGCTGACAACGGAGGAACTGACGGGTGGCACCTTTACTATTACCAACGGCGGTGTTTTTGGATCGTTAATGAGTACTCCCATTATTAATATTCCCCAGAGTGCCATCCTGGGTATGCATAAGATCGAAGAAAGACCTATGGCTGTAAACGGCCAGGTCCTGATAAAACCGATGATGTACCTGGCACTGAGTTATGACCACCGGATTATCGATGGCCGTGAATCGGTCAGTTTCCTGGTTAGGGTAAAAGAATTGCTGGAAAATCCGGAGCAATTACTTATTGGCAAAGACCCGGTAAAGACGTTGCTGGAGTTGTAAGGTTGGTTGTATGGTTGAAGGTCCTTTTGTTGAATACGGGAATAGTATTCAATCAGGCTAGCAGGGATTTGAATAATAGTAAAATGTGTGGTGGCTGGTAATACGAGGGATTTGATTGTCGAGCGGTTTGTTCAATTGGAAGGTTTTTCATACCGGGCTTACCCCTTGGCGGGGCCCTCCCTCCCCCGCCTTCCAGCCTACCTGTTTCCGAATAATGATATTATCGGTTTCGACAATAGCCGAACCGACATACCATCCACTATTAACCACAATCACCTGTTTATATTGCTACATATTACCTCAACTATGACTAATCATAATTCAAATATCGGTATAGGACCAGTCTGAAACCAAGAGAAAAAAACGAAAAAAAATGTTTTAATCAGGTAAGGAGAGAGGGGAACCTTAACATCCCTCATGGGGTCATCACTAAACGGTCAAATAAAAGTAGGTGATCGCATCAAAACTGTCACTCCTTTGCGGGCGACCTGGTATAGATTTTTGGGATCATTTTTGAAGTCGGATAGCCGACTTCCAATCACAACACCGATGATGAAGATAGCAACAAAAAGAAGGGCAGGTTTTTCCTGCCCCTGAGATTCGATTTTATAAAGTATTAACTCTTACTTTTGGTCTTCACGCCATCAACTTTACATTTTTTCTTTACCACGCTTCCGTCGGCTGTATAATGAATTTTGCATTTATCAGTTCCTTTCTGCAGTTCTACTTCGTACAAAACCTGGTTGATATTGTCTTCGCGGTCCACATCTTTAATACTATATCCGGCGAAGTCCCTGGTAATTGCCTGGTTAACAGTTGAGGGCAGGTTTTTCTGGCTATAGGTCAGCGTTTCTGAACGGATCCATTTTCCATTATCATAATAAGCTACGTAGTCGGAACCGTCGGCCGTAAACCTTACTTCATAATCACTGGCATCCATATTATAATCCCAGTCGGAGGGAAGCACCTCTACCCGCTCATCGGGGTAATAGCTATACCAGGTTACTCCGGATGCATTAGGATACCTTGTCTGGAAATCTGTCATCATATCTGTTCCGGCTGTCGCTGTATTCAGTGTACTGGATTTCTTTTTAACAATGGCACCGGCAGGAGTAAGATGCAGGTTCCACTTCTGATTCCCTTTTACAAGTTTAACTTCATACAGGTTCTGTTTATTATCACGTTCAAAGTCAACATCGGTGATAACATAACCCGGATATTCCGAGCTGATAACACGGGATACCACGTCCGGTAATTCTGTATTATCTATTCGCTGGGTAGAACGGATCCAGGAACCATTGTCATACCAGGCGATATAATCTGCATCATCCCAATTAAAACTCACATAATAATCCGAAGTGTCCATCGTATAATACCATACGCCTGGTTCAAGTGTTGTTTCAAAGGGAGTGTAGCGGTACCACACCACGCGGCTCGCATTGGGATACATGGTCATAAAAGAATTGCGAATAGCCACCGGGACGATAATAGTATCGCCAGGCGGGGTTTGAAGAGATTGTATTATAGTGGATGACTGATCGTTATCGTGGCTTGCAGGATTGGCAAAATTTTTACTTGTACCGATCAGGATTGCGACAAGTAAAAAGGAAATCGTTTTCATCATATCACTGTTTTTTAAGGATTTATAAAAATGGGTATAAATTTCCTCATTGAAGACGCCGCTCCGGGTTGAATAAGGTTTATAATATCGACTATCAATGGTAAGGCACAAATTTTTGTGCCAAGCCCGAAAAAAGTTATGCAGGTAGGAATGATTCAATTCTCATTCCTGAAAGTGAGAGAACAATAAGTAAAAAAATAATTAGAATGAATCCTATAAAAAATATTAATGACCGCTTAGGCCACCTGGCGCTGGATTATGGTCATCGTATTATCGATGGGAGGGAAAGTGTAAGTTTTTAAGAAAGGGTAAAAGAATAATTTAAAAATTTTGAATTATTGTTATTTAGAAAGTATGCGGTTAAGACCTAATTATAACTTCAATGACGATAAAAACTTCTATATTTTGTCCGGATTAATTTTTACATTAAGAAAATAGCCCTTGAATAAAAAGATATCTTTGTCAGAATTGGTAGCCTTCCCTTCAAAATTTCCGGTTACTACTGCGTTCACATTCTTCGTGATATTGAGTAAACCTTCGGTTGGTGTTATGGGAAGGCCATAAACCCCGTCTGTTACCGGCGACATGATCATGCTAGCCGTTCCTTTTTCACTATTTGAGAGAACAATCGGGACTTTACCGGACGGAACTCCATTCATATAGAGGGTTAGTATATCAGTTACACTCATTATATTTTTTGACCGGGATAATTGAAGTGTTGCGCTATTATTTGATTCTAAAAAAACAGGCCAGCTACCTTCATAATTGATATAGGCTGAATCATTTTTTGTAATGTTGACTGTAAACCAGGTTTGCCCGGTATCTAGAACTACAGGTTCCTCTTTAACTACTTTTTGTTCAAGTTGCGGTTTTTCTGAAACCGCAGCAGTATCTTTCGTAGTGGCATTTTCCAGCGCTGTGTTTTTTTGTTGGTCAATATTGCAGGACAAATTGAGCAGCAGGGTAAATAATAAAAAGACTTTCATGCTTTAATTATTTGGTGTTTTATTTTACAATAAAATCAGTAAATCTTTGTTTGGCTTTTTACAGACTTTAATAGAAGATCCAGCTGTTGCTGTTGCTTGTCAATTTTTTGGTTTTGTACTTCAATTATTTTTTGTAACTCTAAATTTTGTTTTCTCAGTTCTTGTATAGCCACGAGAGCAATCCCCGAGGGATCGATTGTGCTTATGCTTTTATCGTCACCATCAGTACCGACATCGAAGAGTTGCCTGAACTGCTGAGCCATAGGACCAATATGACTCTCCTTTTTTGGTGTGCCTTTATAGGTCCATCTGGTAAGCTTGAGTAAAGAAATTTTTTCTAGTATTTCCCTGCTGTCCAATCCAGTTAAGTTTTCTTTGAGATTTTCATCCGATGCATTTGTCCACGTACCACCAACCGTCAGGTGAGCACCGTTCCCATTAGTGGGGTTGGTCCCCACCTGCAATGCACCTAAAGAATTAGAGGCTCTGCCAAAACACCAACGGGTAGTAAAATCACTTCCAAAGCTCATTGCATTGCCGATATCAATGCGTGAAGCAAATCCTATTGCTGTTGCATTATCAAGGCCGGCTGCTCCGGCGTCGGCCTGGTTGCCGATAAGAGTTGTATTGTGACCGGTATGCGAATCTCCCGCCAGGTATCCCACTGCAACATTACCGTTACCCGTGCTTGCGATCAAGGCATGAAAACCAACAGCAGTATTACCGTAACCACTGCCAGTTACATGCAAAGTTTTACTTCCTACCCCGACATTATATGATCCTATCGTTGTATGTTCCATGGAAGCCGATCCAACGGCAGTATTATCGATACCATTGCCATAAAAAAGAGCATCTACACCAATAGCCGTATTCCACACACCTGTAGTATTTGATAGCAGCGCATTAATTCCTACTGCCAGGTTCTGTGTCCCGGTTGTATTCGAGTAAAGACTGAAGTTTCCAAAGGCAGTATTCCTGGACCCGGTTAAATTGTTATAAAGTGATTTATAGCCAGTAGCAGTATTTGAATCAGCAGTTGTGTTGTTGTTGAGGGCTTGTGTGCCTATCGCAGTATTGTAAGAGCCAGTCGTGTTGTTGCCCAAAGCATGGTATCCATTTGCTACATTTTCACTGCCTGTTGTATTATTATCCATCGAGCGATGACCGGTTGCTGTATTGATGATCCCCGTACTGTTAAA
>DASUMO010000434.1:0-2375 GCA_036277695.1 Chitinophagaceae bacterium | reverse complement strand
TGAACTTACAACATTAACAGGTCAGCAACCGATATTTCAAGGATGTCCCCCTGGGGACATCCTTTTTTTTTAAAAAACCCATTCACCATAACGTTTGAGCTTAAACGTGATTCGATGAATAAGTAAATAAACCAGGAAATTATACTGCCTTCACAAAGTAGATCAACGCTGTAAACCCGATTTAACAGTTTTCCGCTAAACACCAGGTGGGGAATACTTGTCTTATTTGAGTAACCCTATACCCAGTTATCCAGATCTACTCCACCTGAAATCAAAAAGGCTGGGTTTTTGTACAATGCTATTCAAACAACCGAGGATGGGTGTACATGTGCAAACGGCGATGATCATCGATGACGATGCAGACCTGGGTGATCTGTTGACCCTTATCCTGGAAAAGCGGAAAATTCATACCCTGGCCGTCCATTCTTTATCTGAAGCTGAAGAATGCCTGGCTTGTATGAAACCCACTGTCATTTTCCTGGATAACAGTTTCCCCGATGGACTGGGCGTCAACTTTATTGAACATATCCGTTCAGCAGATGAAGAAATCAAGATCATCATGCTTACGGCGGATACGGCCAGCTGGATCCGTGAAAAAGCAATGGAACAGGGTATCAATTATTTTTTAGAGAAACCCGTAACACCCGGCACTATTGATTTTGTTCTCGACAAACTTGATATTCGGAAAAATACCGACACTAGCTCCTCCGAAAAATAACTACCCTGCAATAAGAGCAGTCCTTCTTTAATCAGGGTTGGAATAAAAATGGAGTATTTTGCTTCATGATTCGTTGGGTAACGCTTGTATTTATTTTGGTCCTGGTTTTTCAATGCACACCTGCTAAAAAATTGGCGGTGGTTGAGCTCGTCATCATACCACGTTCGGGCTGGAATGCCAATCCCCCTAAACCGTTTAAAAAACATATCCCTGTTAAAATAACAGTTCACCACGAAGGCACGCAGCTGGAAATAACCGACGATGCAGCAAGAAAGATCCGGAATATACAGGTCTGGGGTATGGGACCAGCCAGGAACTGGACAGATATCCCTTATCATTTTCTTATAGCGCCCGATGGGAGCATTTACGAAGGCAGAAATGTTTATACCGTAGGCGAAACAGCCACCGAATATGATCCGACCGGTCATTTGCTGATCACCTGCCTGGGAAATCTCGAAGTGCAGGAACTGAGGGCGGAGCAATTGAATTCATTGGTCAGGATGATTGCCTATTGCAGCAAAAAATACAATTTACCGCTGGATTCCCTGGCTACACATCGCGATCATTCCACGCAAACCAACTGCCCGGGAAAAAATCTTTACCGCTATTTTGAAAACGGGTATATCCGGCAGGAAGCGGGGAAACTTATCCGCCAATCACTCAAAAAATGACGCTGTTAAATGTTTATTGCCTTGACCAGGTCTTGGTCAACGTAAAAATCTGTGCCGGAGGAATGAAATAATCGTATTGAGTTTTAAATTGGACCGAAGTCATGGAGATGATTTTTTCCACTTCTGTATTTTGACCCTCCGGAGTATATTCAAGTTGTTGCACATTGAAAATCTGCCAGGTCCCGTTTTTGGTTGTATTACAATTGAATTTATAGGTTCCAGTTTTATTTCCCACGAATGTATACAGGTTATCCTTATCGCAGGCTGTCAACGTACTATATAGATCTGTTTCGGCCGTACCATTACCATCCCAGTCATAGGGAGTGTTGGAAACAACCGCCGTGATCTTCCAGGAACCTACCAGCTGGGAATCCGCATAACCCTGGGGCAGGTTATTGGCTTCTATTTTAAGGTGATCATTACAGGCAGAAATGACGAAAAGCAGCAGGAAGGGGTATAGGCTAAGGCGGCGGTACATGGGAATAAAATGAGTTGAAAAGATACTCACAAATCCGGTTTTATCCAATAAACCCGGGTATGATTATTCAATGATCAGCGTTTTCGCCGGAATATAACGGCTGAATTGCGCTGGAGATCGCCGGAAAACCGGACTTCATGTCGTTGATTTCCATCTTCCACAATCAGCAAGCCCGTATTGGGAGGTATAAGCCCCAGGTTTTCGGCATACATGATGAGTTGAACAGAATCGTCCAGGTCGGGAGTTATATAAATTGTACGGGTGATGGGGCGGGTCGTGAGTCCCTCTTTCGCAATAATGGTTTTGCCCGCCCAAACTACGCTAACGGTATCCCCATCCACCTGACCGTTATCATAAAGGCTGAGGAGCAGGCTGTCGGCCCTGTAATAAATAGTTTGTATGGGTTCTGTTTTCCGCTTGCTAAGCTCAGCCGCAGGGGCAGCAACAACGGGCCTGATGATCCTCTTTTCAACGACAGGTAATCCTTGCTGTCGCGGCGGGTTTTGTT
>DASUMO010000433.1:0-2362 GCA_036277695.1 Chitinophagaceae bacterium | reverse complement strand
TCCAGGATAAACTTGTGCTGACCGCCTCAGGTCGTTATGATAAAAATGAAAATTTCAAAGGCAAGTTTACGCCCCGGGTAGCCGCATTGATCAAAGTGGCTCCCGATCATAATATCCGCGTATCCTACCAGACAGCCTATCGTTTTCCCAGTAATCTTACTCAATGGATCCGCTTAGATGTGGGCAGTGATTTCCTCCTGCTGGGCGGATTGCCCTGGGTAAAAGAATATATGCAGGTTGACAAATACCCGGTTCATGAAATTGTCGACGGCATAGTCGAGCCTGAACCTTATGAATTCAAGGAATTCAAGCCGGAAACCATGCGTTCTTTTGAAATAGGCTACAAAAGCCTTATTGATAAAAAACTCCTGATCGACGCTTATGGGTATTTCGGTAAATATGAAGATTTCGTGGGCAGGATCGGTCTTTTCCAACCCGCCACGGGTGAAGCTTATTCCATCGTTGTGAACAGCGCCAATAAAGTGAAAACTTACGGGTTTGGGCTGGGACTGGATTACAAGATGAAAGGCAATTATCATCTTTTCGTCAATGCTTATTCAGACAAGATCACGGATGTGCCTGCAGGTTTTAAATCTTATTTCAATACGCCTGAGTATCGCATGAACGCCGGTTTTGGTAATTCGGGCCTTGGGAAAAAAGAAAGATTTGGATTCAACGTGATGATGCGCTGGCAGGATGCTTTTAATTGGGAAGGCGAATTAGCCAACGGGCCCCTGAAAGCCTTTACTACCGTAGATGCGCAAGTGAGTTATAAATTCCCGGCTATTAAAACGCTGTTCCGCCTGGGTGGCACCAATATCCTGAATAAATATTACAAGAATGCTTATGGTAATCCTTCTTTCGGCGGATTGTATTATGCCAGTTTAGTTTATAATCTCTGATCCATATCAAAACGAGCCCTTAATCATTAAACCTCCCGCCCCGGTTCGTCCGGGGCGGCTTAAAACAAAAAAATGCGAACCATCATCACCATCTTTCTATTGAGCTTTTTAACGGCAACGGCCCCTGCGCAAAAAAAAGCAAGCTTTATCCGGGTTTTCGATGAAAGCGGGAAAACAATCCAGCGGGGTTTTCTGCAAAAAACTACGGATAGTTCACTCGTAATGACAGTACACAAAAAAACCGTCGAGATCCCGGTAACCCAGATCAGTATCCTGAAACTCCGCAGGTCATTTGGACATACCGTTCTCGTTACTTCATTGATCGCCGCAGGCTCCTTAGCCATATTGGGAGCAGCTACCGCCGATCCTGACGCCTGGATTTTTGGCTATACTGTCGCTGAAGGAATTGCATCGGGATTGATAAGCGGGGTCCTGATAGGTGGCGCGGCAGGTTCCATTATTGCCGGCACCCGCAACCGGCCGGTTATAAAATTGGATCGAAAAATCGAAAACTGGCCGGTGGCCCGGGATGCACTCAGGATTTATTTAATCGTAGAATAATCATTAACCATTAAACCTTTTTTATGATCCCCACCATCCTCTTTCTCCTTTTGAGAAAGTACAAACGAACCAACCCTGAAGCCGCAGCCCGGCTGGCCATTACATTGAAAAAAGCCAGCCGCACCATCCTCATCTTTGTCATGCTGGTCACACTAACACAGTTGGTGCAGGCACAGGATAAAAAGCTGGACTATATCATCAAACGTAAGAACAGTGAAGTAGGCCAGCTCAGCTTCAGCCAGCAATCCAAAGGCAACAACACGATCCTGAAGCTGCATTCAGAAGTAAAAACCAGGATCCTGTTTTTGTTCACTGCCAAAGCACAGGAAGAAGCTGTATTTGAAAACGGCGTGCTGGTATCTTCCTTTCTATACCGCAAAATGAATGGGCGGGAAAAAGCAAATAAAAAAACCAGGCTGGCCGGCAGCAGCTATATCATCACAAAGGATAATCAAACGGAAACAATGGCCACTTATCCTATCCGCTTTTCCATGCTCAATCTTTTTTGCACCGAACCCGTTTCGCTGACAAAAGTTTACTCCGATAATTTCCAGCAATTCCTCGATATACAATTGTTGGCACCTCACCATTATAAAATAAAATTTCCCGACGGCAACACCAACGAATACTTCTATCAAAACGGTATTTGTGCCAGGATCCGGATCAATCATTCCCTGTACAGCGCCACGATTGAATTGAAAAGTTAATCATCATGACTTTCCCTGTAGCTATATTGATTATCTGCGTTACCACCATCGGGTTCCTGTTAATAACCGATGCCAGGGCTGCTGCGCGGAAAAGCCGCAGCCTGGAAGAGCTGGTTAGCGGCGAGGGAAAATTATTCATTTGGCAATCCAGGCATCTTACTATGATCCTGCTTTTCCTTATTGCATTCAGCA
>DASUMO010000432.1:0-9559 GCA_036277695.1 Chitinophagaceae bacterium | reverse complement strand
TGCTATGCTTGTCAACAAAATTTTACTGGCCATTTTCCTAGTTTGTCCTGCTATGCTTGCCGGGCAGGATCCCTGGAAAATATCAGCAAATGCAATAAATCCGGGTAATTATTATGGTGTTACGGTGGCAAACGGGATGATTGGCATTGTTTCCTCTCCCGAGCCTTTCAAGATAAAAGATGTGGTGCTTGCGGGGGCTTATGACCTTTATGGCAGGGGAAGGGTGAGCAATTTCCTGCGGAGCTTTAACCTGCTCAATATGTATTTGGAAATTGATGGCCGCCGGATAACAAATGCCGACGCAAGCAATATGAGCCAGGAACTGGATATGCGGGAAGCCAGTTTTACGACCCGTTTTGATCACGGTGAAAAAGCAAGCGTTCATTATACTTATTACTCATTGCGCCATCTTCCGTTCACGGTGCTGATGGATGTAAGCATTACCGCAAAAAAAGATATCAGCATCACTGGCGCCAGCTTAATGGAAGCGCCCGATGCATTGAAGGAGGTACAGAACTATTACAACGAGATTGATCGTCCGCATGTGGTGATCAGTTTGCTGACTTCCCAGGCAAAGAGTCCTACCGGAAAATTATTGCTTTGCGCCTCCAATACATTTTTATTTGGTGAAAAACATGGAGAAGAACCCCGGGTGATCCATGAAATGTGGGACAATAATATGCACCTGATGAAATTTTCAAAGAAGCTGAAGGCAGGTGAAACCTATCGCTTTTCCATAGCGGGGTCATCTATAACTTCTGCTCATCATGATGACCCTCTTAATGAGGCGGAAAGAAACGCCATCTTCGCCAAACTGGAAGGAAGGGAAAGATTGCTGCAGTTTCATAAAAAAGCCTGGGCGGATCTATGGAAAAGCGATATTGTCATCGATGGAGATCCGCAATCACAACAGGATGTGCACAGCATGTTGTATCATTTATATTCCTTTACCCGCGAAGGCACTGCTTTATCACCTTCGCCGATGGGATTAAGCGGGCTTGGTTATAATGGTCATGTATTCTGGGATACAGAACTATGGATGTATCCCGCCTTATTGGTATTACATCCCGAGCTGGCCAAAAGCATGATCGAATACCGTTTCCAGCGCCTGGAAGCTGCCCGGCGAAATGCTTTCAGCAAAGGTTATAAAGGTGCCATGTATCCCTGGGAAAGTGCGGAAACCGGTGTGGAAGAAACGCCTGTTTGGGCGCTGAGTGGTCCTTTCGAACATCATATCACAGGCTGTGTGGCCATCGCTGCCTGGAATTATTATTGCGTAACTCAGGATAGAGACTGGCTGCGTGAAAAAGGATGGCCCATTCTCTCTGCTACAGCCGATTTTTGGGCCAGCCGTGTGGAACGAAATGGCCCCGGAAAATATGATATCCGAAATGTTGTTGCCGCAGATGAATGGGCAGAGAATGTAGATAATAATGCCTTTACCAATGCCGCCGCAAAAGCCAACCTGCAGTTTGCCAGCCAGGCGGCCACGCTATTGGGACTGAAACCCAATCCTGACTGGGCCCATGTTGCAATGAATATTCCCATTCTTAAATTGGAAAATGGTGTTACCAAAGAACATGCGACCTATAAGGGAGAAGGCATCAAACAGGCTGATGTAAACCTGTTAGCTTACCCATTAAAAGAAATCACCGATCCCCGTCAGGTGAAAATGGATTTGGAATACTATGAAACAAGAGTACCCAATGAAGGAACTCCCGCGATGACCCAGGCGGTCTTCACCACCTTGTATGCAAGGCTGGGCGACAGGGATAAGGCCTGGCATTGGTTCAGGGATGCTTATTTACCCAATCTTAACCCGCCTTTCCGCGTGATTGCCGAAACAAAAGGTGGCACCAACCCTTATTTTGCAACCGGCGCCGGGGGAATTCTTCAAAGTTTGCTGATGGGTTTTGGTGGCCTGGAAATCACACCGAAAGGTATTATTCAGCTGAAATCTGTTCTGCCCAAACACTGGAAAAGCCTTACCCTGACCGGGATTGGCCTTGAAAAAAAGACTTATATTGCGAAATAGTTTAACGCCATTAGAAAGGCCTTGAGAAAACTTGCTGCTATATTTTTTCTGCTTATTCTCCTGTTTAATACGGCGGGATACCGTTGGTATTTTGCTTACCTGGAAAAAAGAGCAACCGCAGAACTTGAAACCAGGATCGATGCGGGTATGTATGAAGAAGAGCAACTCGTGGAGATCCGTATTCCCCTGAATATGCCCTATTATTCCGACCGGGAATACGAAGCAGTATATGGTGAAACCGAATGGGAAGGGCAGCATTATCGTTATGTAAAAAGAAAAGTCACCAATAATATCCTCTACCTGCTTTGCCTTCCGCATAATGACAAGGATAAATTGGTGAATGCCGGTCATGATTATGCTAAACAAGTAAACGATCTGCCTTCCAAACATGCTGATGTTCCCGCTATCAAACTTTTATTCAGCGAATACATTTGCCAGGCCAGGAATAGTATTGATCTTCATGCACTCAATAACACGCTTAATTTTTACCAGTTTAATACCCGGCTAAAATTCCAGCATCATCCCGATGCTCCCTACCAACCACCCCGCGCGGCCAGGTTTGCCTGATTTTTTCCAAGGAATTTATTTTAAACTAACGAAATGAAACGATCCAGGGTCTCATTTACCCTGCTGCTTATGTTTATAGGTATTTCCTGTAAACAAGGTTCAGCAGGCGATTACAGGAAATACAGCGCTGATCCGTTGCTGTATTGCAAAACAGTGAAGAAACTGAATGATGTGGTGCTGGAAAATAATTTCCCGCCCATGATCGGCAGCCGCAATTATGTATATGCAAATATTGCTGCTTATGAATGTGTAGCCGCCGGCAGCGAAGACTATAATAGTTTATCCGGGCAGATTCGTCATTTACCCCCCATGCCGCAGCCAGGACCCGGTAAGGAAATTGATTTTTCACTGGCCGCACTGTTTGCCTTTACCAAGGTTGGCAATGCTGTAACCTTTCCCGAAGGAAGTATGATGAATTATTACGAGGAATTAAAAAAGAATGCTGTAAAGCAAGGAATCCCTTCGGATGTATTGTCGAATAGTATGGAGTTTTCCGACTCCATTGTGGCAGCAGTTCTGCGCTGGAGTAAAGGGGATAATTACGCTCAAACGCGGAGTGCAGAAAAATATACGGTGAGGGATGAAGCCGGCCGCTGGATTCCTACGCCTCCCATGTATGGGACGGCTGTAGAACCGCATTGGTGCGAGGTAAGAACCATGGTTATTGATTCTGCTTCCCAGTTCATGCCGGCCAGGCCGCCGAAATATGATCTGGCCGATACGAATAGTGAATTTTATAAGGCGCTGCTGGAGGTAAAAAATATCGGCGATAGCCTGACAGATGAGCAAAAACATATCGCTGATTTCTGGGATGATAATCCTTTTAAGATGAATGTAAGCGGTCATATCATGTTTGCGACCAAGAAATTTTCCCCGCCAGGTCACTGGATGAATATTGTAGGCATTGCTGCGAAATCGGCAGGTGCTGATTTCAACACGACCGTTGCCGCTTACACCGAAACTGCGATCGCTGTTTACGATGCCTTTATCAGTTGCTGGGATGAAAAGTTCCGCAGTAACCTGGTGAGGCCCGAAACAGTGATTAACCAGCATCTCAGTGATAGCTGGCGGCCTTATATCCAAACACCCCCCTTCCCTTCTTATACCAGCGGGCATGCTACCAATTCGGCTGCAGCCGCAGAGGTAATGACCAAATGGTTTGGAGATACACTTTCTTTTACCGACACCTCTTTGCTTGAATTCGGAATAGCCAACCGCCAGATCAAATCGTTCCGGGGGGCGGCAGAAGAAGCGGCACTATCAAGATTATATGGTGGCATTCATTACCGCTTTGACAATGAAAATGGCGCCGAAGCCGGGAAGCGGCTGGGCGAGTATATCGTAACCCGCTTGAAAATGAAAAACAATCAGCAATTAACAACTAAACGAAAATCATGAAACGCTTTTATATTATTATACTGATTACACTTGGCGCTGCGATCCAGCAAATAAATGCGCAAGGTTGCGTGGCAATTCGCAGCAATGGCAATACCTGTAGTATGGCCAGTCCCGCTGCCGCCAAAGGTTGGCAAATGAATCTTAACAACCGCTATTTTAAATCCTATAAGCATTTTGTAGGAACCATAGAACAAAAACACCGCGAAGAACAACATACCGAAGTGATTAATCACAATTATTCACTTGATATCACAGCAACAAGGTTTTTCAATAACCGCTGGTCCCTTTCCATAACCGTTCCGGTTATTTCCAATACCCGTTCTTCCCTGTATGAGCATGGGGGCAATAGTGCCGGGGAATTGGGCCGCCATAGTACACAATCTTTTGGATTGGGTGATGTCAGGGTTAGCGCCTACCGCTGGTTACTGGATCCTGCTACCAGCAGAAAAGGTAATATCCAGGCAGGCTTTGGCATTAAACTGCCTACAGGCGACTATCGTTACCAGGATTATTTTTATAAAGCTGATGGTTCGACTGTCCTGGGTCCCGTGGATCAATCGATTCAGCTCGGAGATGGTGGCACCGGTTTTACGGCTGAACTGAACGGGTATTACAACTTCAACCATGCCCTGGGAGTGTACGCCAATTTGTTTTACCTCGTCAATCCCCGTGAACAGAATGGCGTGTCCACCGCCAGGGGTGGTACTCCCAATGCTACCGCCATTCAATATTTCACCAGTACCATGAGTGTGCCTGACCAATATATGGCCAGGGCGGGTGTTAGTTATATGGTGAACCGTTTCACATTTTCCGGGGGTGCGAGAATTGAAGCAATTCCAAGCAGTGATCTTATTGGAGGTGATAAAGGATTCAGGAGACCCGGAATGGTAATCTCTGCTGAACCGGTAGTTGCTTACCAGGCGAAAAAAATCAACCTCTACGTTTCTGTGCCGGTGGCACTACAGCGTAACCGGACACAAAGCTATTCAGACAAACTGCGTTCGGAGGCCACGGGGACCAGGATACAGGGCGATGCTGCTTTTGCAGATTATGCTGTGAACGCCGGCATATCATTCCGCTTTTAAACGAAAAAATTCTTTACTGAACCAACAAGCTTTATTATAATGAGAAAAATATCGCATTTTATAGTCATTGCTTTTCTCCTGATGGGGACAATATCTTCCGCACAAACCGATATGGATGCCATCATGATGGAAAAAAATGCACTTTGTATTGGACCGATGTTTGGGTATAGCAGCTGGAAAAATTATTGGGAAGGCACTTTGAAAAGGGATAATGAAAACCTTGGTAAAGTCTCCACCACCATGTACAGCGTTATGGGTGCTTATGGCATCACCAATAAACTCAATGTACTATTTGGCCTGCCCTATATCAAAACAAAGGCCTCCGCCGGTCAGCTGAAAGGACAAAAAGGACTGCAGGATCTTTCACTATGGGTCAAATGGAAAGCATATAGCAAAAAACTGGGACAAGGACGTCTTTCCTTGTTTGCTATCGGCGGTTATTCCTTCCCGGTTTCTGATTATACAGCTGATTTTTTACCGCTGTCTCTGGGTTTGGAAAGTCAAAACCTGTCCCTGCGTGGTATGCTGGATTACCAGCGCGGTGCCTGGTTTGGTACCCTGTCAGGGACCTATACAAGACGTAACAATATCGAAATAGACCGGGATGCCTATTACACAACCGAAATGCATTACAGCAATGAAGTGGAGATGCCGGATGTTATTACGGTAAACCTGCGTGGCGGTTACCGTAACAAAGGATTGATAGCAGAAGCAGTACTGGAAAATATGGTGACCCAGGGGGGATTTGATATTTCGCGAAACAATATGCCCTTCCCCAGTAATAAAATGAATGCGACAAGGATCGCTTTCAATTTTAAGTACGATATGCCCTTTCATCCGCCTCTTTCTCTAACCGGGAATGTATTTACAACGGTGGACGGCAGAAACATGGGGCAATCTTCCGGTTTTAATGCCGGCATTTTCTATGTCATTGATTTTTCACGCAAACAAAAACCAACCCGCGAATCAGAAAAAAAATAACTCCATGAAAAAGCTATATATAATACCATTTATTCTCATCCTGCTTTTTGTACAATCCTGTTCAAAAGACTTTACGGAACGCAACCTGGAATACCCTGCTCTCCAACCCGCCTCGCTCGATATTAACGCTGGCACCTGGAAACCTATTCTGCTTACAGCGCCTACAGAATTCCCGGTGGCAGCACCTGTTGCCACTACGTCACCTGATTACATCATACAGTTGAATGAAATAAAGAGTTTCCAGACACGGGTTTCGGAACAGGAAAAAAAGGCGGTGAATTACTGGAGTGCCGGCGCCGTGCTACGCTGGAATGAGATCATGCGCGAACTGGTGGCATTGCATAACCTGCCTCCTTATCAAAATCCCGATGGTACCTATCCTGTTCCCAGCCCTAACAACCCTTTGGCCTACCCGCAATTTCCTTTTGCCAATCCCCCTTATGCTTCGCGGGCTTACGCTTATGTAAGCGCTGCTCAATATGATGCCCTCGTGGCTGCATGGCATTATAAAAAACTTTACAACCGCCAGGCTCCTTATGTCGTAGACGCGGCCATCAACGCGATGGTTCCTAAATCCGACCTGCCCTCTTATCCTTCTGAAGATGCGGTGGTGGCAGGTGTAACAACTGAATTACTGAAACTCATGTTCCCCGGCGACCAGGAGTATATACAAGCAAAAGCCGAAGAACACAAAAGGGCAAGATTGATCGCGGGAGCCAATGTGCGCAGTGATCTGGAAGCGGGTGAAGCACTGGGTAAACTCGTTGCGCAAAAATTTGTAGCCCGTGCAAGAACGGATCGAGCAGGAACCGCTGGAGGTAATCCCGCAACCTGGGCCCAGTTTGAAGCTGAATGTATTGCAAGGGGAGAAGAACCCTGGATCAGCCAGGAATCACCCAAACGTCCTCCCATGTTGCCCTTATTTGGCAAAGTAAGACCGTTTTTATTTGATTCACTTACCATGGTTACACAGATTCGCCCGCCTGCTCCTCCTTCCACATCTTCACAGCAATTCAAAGATGAAACTGCCGAAGTCCTTTATTATAGTCAAAATCCCACAAGGGAAAGATTACGTATTGTTCAATTCTGGGCAGATGGCGTGGCTACAACTACCCCACCCGGGCATTGGAATGATATCGCTTCAGCTGATTTCGTGTCTCAAAATTTCAGTGAAGTAAGGTGGGCGAGAAATATGGCATTATTGAACATGGCCATGTTTGACGCGGCCATCGTTACCTGGGATGCAAAATTCACCTATTTCAATCCCAGGCCTTCCCAGGTGGATGTCCGGATAAAAACACTTACTGGCCTGCCCAATTTCCCTTCCTATATATCCGGTCATTCAACATTCAGTGCGGCAGCTGCAACCATACTCGGACATATTATTCCTTCTAAGGCTGTTACTTATGAAGAAATGGCGCAGGAAGCCGCGTTATCCCGGCTGTATGGCTCCATCCACTACAGGAGTGATTGTGAAGTTGGTATAACCTGTGGTAATAAAATTGGCGTTTTTGCCATTCAAAGAGCCCTTACAGACGGGGCGGAATAAATTTTTTACAGACTAAGCAAATACGGCGTTGTAATTCTTTACGGACGCCTTTTTTTATTTCTCCGATGGACTCAACAAGAAATGACATGTAAAAGCATCGCCACCGGAATGTTCAAATAAACAGCCGGTATCGTTTGCCCGCTAAAAAATGTTATCTTTAATTGCTTGTTGGCTTGACGATTGTTTAAACCCTACCGAATGCAGCAAAGTACACTGAAAAAACTTTCTGAAGTACTGGGTATTAGTATTTCAACGGTATCACGCGCCTTAAAGGATCACCCCGATATATCCGAGAGTACCAAGGCCAAGGTAAAAGAATTGGCTACAGCACTGGAATACGAACCGAATAATTATGCCGTCTTACTTCGCACCCGCCAGAGCAATGTCCTGGGCATCATGGTTCCTTCTGTCGATAATTTTTTCTATGATTCCTTTATTGCCGCCGTGGAAGAAGATGCCCGCCTGCACGGTTATTCCGTGCTGATCATGCAATCGCGGGATAATGTACAATTAGAAACCTCCAATCTTCATTTGTTCCGTAAAAACATGGTGATGGGTTTATTTGCATCCGTTTCAATCGAAACCGATGACCTCACTCCTTTCCGTAAACTGGAAGAACTGGATATACCGGTGGTGTTTTTTGACCGGGTGCCGGATGAAAGCGGTTATCACAAAGTCTGCCAGTCCGACGAAGTGGCCGCCAAGATCGCCGCTGAAACCATCATCGAAAAAAAGAAAAAAAGAGTGCTGGCGCTCTTCGGCCATCCCCACTTAAGCATTACCAAATTAAGGCATGCTTCCTTCATCGATACGTTTGCCAAAGAATCTCCCAAAACCAAAATCACGGTTCTATATCCCGAAGGCATAGCCGAATCCAAACGGGTGGCACTGGAAGCATTGAAAGAGAAACAAAGACCGGATACTATTTTCTGCATGGGCGACCTGATCCTGATCGGTGTTATGTATGCCGTGCATAAACTGAAACTCCGCGTACCGGACGATATTGCCATTATCAGCATCAGCAATGGACTTATCCCAACGATGTATGATCCCAAGATCACCTATGTAGAAACCAGCGGCTTCAAACTGGGCAAGCTGGCATTTTCACAAATGCTTTCCTCGCTACGCCATGACCCTTATCCCGAACAGGTATTCCTCGAATCTCACCTGGTAGAGGGTGGTTCGATTTGAACGGGGTATTACGATTTCCTTCTTGCTAAAAGATCAATTTTTTACACCGCAAACGTTATAGTTTGGCGGGCAGTTCAGTTGTTCGTTTACTTGGTTTATTTTAATGTAAACGATTGCCGACATGTCAAATTTCAGGATTAAGCTCTCGCTTTTTCTCAACTATTTTGTATTTGCCATCTTATTGAACAGTGTCGGGACGGTCATCCTGCAAGTGCAGAACAATTTCGGAATTTCCAAGGGCTCGGCCAGTACCCTGGAAGCCTTTAAAGACCTGAGTATCGCGATCACTTCCTTCCTCGTAGCTTCTTACGTAATCAGGATCGGTTATAAAAAATCCATGTTATTCGCGCTGGCCCTGGTATCGCTTATGTGCCTGATCATCCCTTCGGTCAACAGCTTTTTGATGACAAAACTTCTATTTGCTACGGTGGGAATCAGCTTTGCCCTGATCAAGGTCACTGTTTTTGCCACCCTGGGCCTGGTTACACAGACCAAGAAAGAACACCTGAGCCTGATGAATTTCCTGGAATCGTTCTTTATGGTGGGTGTACTGGCCGGTTATTTTATCTTCAGTGCTTTTGTCAATAATGAAGATCCAAAGTCCACCTCCTGGTTTAACGTCTATTATTTACTGGGAGGACTGGCGGCCCTGGCCTTTGTTTTATTATTGGTAACCCCTTTGGATGAAAGTTCTGTAAAAAAGGCTGAGGAAGGCCAAACCCTGCAACAGGATTTTGTGGAAATGCTGAAGCT
>DASUMO010000431.1:0-3416 GCA_036277695.1 Chitinophagaceae bacterium | reverse complement strand
GAAGCGATTCGTGTAAATGCGGATAGCCAGGACAGTTATTTTATCGCAGCCCAAATTGCTGAAATTGCACGCCAGGGTAATTATGACCTGGTGTTCACCGGTAAGGAAACGATTGATTATAATGGTTCTTCCATTGGGGGAATGGTGGCAGAATTCCTGGATCAACCTTATGTTTCACTGGCAACCCGCTTTGAACTGAATGGCAATAAAGCCACAGTTACACGCGAGATTGAAGGAGGTGAAGAAGTTTGCGAAGTGGAATTACCCCTTACGGTCAGCTGTCAGAAAGGAATGGCTGAAGCCAGGATCCCCAATATGAGGGGCATCATGGCAGCCCGGACAAAACCGCTGAAAGTGGTAGAACCCGCAGCCGCCGATAAACTTACTTCTGTTGCGGGTTTTAGCCTGCCCCCTGCAAAAGCCGGTGTCAAGTTGGTGGAGCCGGATAATGTTGAAGAATTGGTTCGCCTCCTGCACGAAGAAGCCAAGGTCTTTTAAATCCAGATTATTCCTAAACATTCATTTTAATTATGTCAGTTTTAATATTTATTGATACCGCGGAAGGTCATGTCAAAAAAGCTTCACTGGAAGCGATGAGTTATGGCGCAAAATTGGCGGAACAAACTGGTACAAGTGCGGAGGCCATTGTGCTTGGAAAAATTGCCGAAGATCTTTCAGCCCTCGGTAAATATGGGGTGAAAAAGATCCACCATGTGGATCATGAAAACCTGGCCCATTTCGACGCCCAGCAGTATACAAAAGTGATTGCAGAAGTTGCAAAGTCTACGGGTGCCAAGATGATCGTTTTTTCCAATAACGTGGATGGAAAAGCCATTGCCCCCCGTTTGTCGGTTCGATTAAAGGCTGGTCTTGTTTCCGGGGCGGTGGCATTACCTGAAACAAGCAATGGTTTCGTCGTAAAGAAAAACGTTTTTTCGGGAAAAGCTTTTGCGAATATTTCGGTCAATACGGATATCAAAATAATTGCGCTAAACCCCAATGCTTATAAGATTGAAGAAAAAGAAGGAAAAGCCGAGATTGTCCCCTTTGCAGCTTCACCCGAAACTCCCCGGGTCAAAGTCAGCCAGGTCAATAAAGCCAGCGGGGAAGTACCGCTGACTGAAGCCGAAATCGTGGTAAGTGCCGGAAGGGGAATGAAGGGCCCTGAAAACTGGGGTATTGTGGAAGAATTGGCTCATGCATTGCATGCTGCCACGGCCTGCAGCCGGCCTGTTGCGGATGCGCATTGGCGGCCGCATAATGAACACGTAGGTCAAACAGGAATTGCCATTGCACCTAATCTTTATATTGCCATAGGAATCTCTGGTGCTATACAGCACCTGGCGGGGGTAAACCGCAGTAAAGTGATTGTGGTTATAAATAAGGATCCTGAGGCTCCTTTTTTCAAAGCAGCAGATTACGGCATTGTGGGCGATGCTTTTGAAGTAGTTCCCCGGATGACGGCAGCCATCAAGAAACTAAAGGGCCAGGCCTGAAAATCGTGTGTAAACTGGTACAATAACTGCCCCCTTCAGGGGGTATTTTTTTGTCCCTCATAATTTTCAATCCTTTAAATGAATAACTTAAATTCGTGGCTCGTATGAAGAAAATAGAACTGGAAATAGTGGCCCTGTCCCACAGCATTACTCAGACTCATTCCTATGCAGTGGTACTGGGCGAAGTAAATGGATTAAGAAGATTGCCGATCGTGATTGGCGGATTTGAAGCCCAGGCCATCGCAGTGGCCCTCGAAAAAATGCAACCCAGCCGCCCTCTTACCCACGACCTGATGAAAAATTTCCTGAATGCTTTTGCGATCGACCTTCATGAAATCATTATCTGTGATCTTCAGGAGGGTATCTTTTATTCCAAATTGGTATGCTCTTCCGAAAATGATACCATAGAAATTGATTCGCGCACCTCTGATGCACTGGCCCTGGCTGTCCGCTTTGGCTGCCCCATTTATACCTACGAAAATATCCTGGATAGTGCCGGTATCCTGATGGAGGATACGGAAAAAGCCGGCAAGAAAAAGAAATCAAAACCGGAGGCTGCCATTGTGGAAAGCGAAAGCTCGACAGGCAATGAAGACCTGAAAACCATGACACTGGACGAGTTAAATCATCTTTTAAATGAAGTGCTGGAAGGGGAAGATTATATCAGGGCTATCGCCATTCGCGATGAGATCAATAGCCGAAAGAAAAAATAGACCGGGTATCATCGCCCCGGCAAGCCTGCTTTTATTTCCGAAAACTTTAGCCCCCTTTCATGATCGTTTTTCCCAATTGTAAAATCAACCTGGGTTTGCGGATTCTTCGGAAACGGAGTGATGGTTATCACGACCTGGAGACAGTATTTTACCCGCTTCCCATAACCGATATCCTGGAGATCATTCGCTACCCAGTTTACCAGAAAATATTTACTGTTCCCCTGAGCAAATCCGGGTTTGTCATTGATGGAGATCCCAGTGAAAATCTTTGCGTGAAGGCCTTTAAACTGTTGAAAAGAGATTTTCCCCGTTTACCCAATGTACAAATGCACCTGCATAAGTCAATCCCCGCCGGGGCAGGCTTGGGCGGCGGCAGTGCAGACGGAGCTTTTACGTTGCAAGTATTGAACAAAGAATTCGAACTAGGCTTATCAGTTGAAGAGCTTCAACATTATGCGCTCAAACTGGGCAGCGACTGTCCTTTTTTTATTGTGAATAAACCCTGTTATGCCAGCGGGCGTGGTGAAATCCTTGAACCGGTTGAACTTGATCTTTCCGCTTATAACCTGGTCATCGTGAACCCGGGCATTTCTATCAATACAGGCCGGGCGTTTTTGCATATCCGGCCTGCTATTCCCGAAATCTCAATAAAAGAAATAATCAAGCAACCCCTGGAACGATGGAAAGATGAATTGGTCAATGATTTTGAGAGCTGGGTTTTTAAATCATACCCCTCCATCGTAGAAATCAAAGATCAATTATATGTGGCCGGTGCACTTTATGCATCCATGAGTGGCAGCGGCAGTACTGTATTCGGGATCTTTGCCAGGGATCATATTCCCGAACTCAATTTTCCTCCCGATTATTTTGTAAGAACCTTAGCGGGCCAGTTCAAGTAGTCCTTCGAGGTTGAGAGGTTCGGTCACCATTTGCAAATTCCCATTGCGGTCGCGGGGCCATTCTTCCTGCGGCTTATCCCAGTATAATTCTACCCCATTGCCATCGGGATCGTCCAGGTAAATAGCTTCGGAAACACCATGGTCTGCGGCTCCGGTCAGGGGGTATTTTGCTTCAAGCAGCCGCTTTAGAATGAAGGCCAGTTCTTGTCTCGTAGGGTATAATATGGCCGTGTGGAATAATCCAGTTGAATTCCGTGGGGCCGGTCCGCCTCCTTTGCTTTGCCAGGTATTCAGGCCAATATGATGAT
>DASUMO010000430.1:0-6259 GCA_036277695.1 Chitinophagaceae bacterium | reverse complement strand
TGAGGTGTTGCAATAAAGATGATCAGAGAAAAAATTCGCCTTTGAGCAAGAGGATGGCCTGGCCGCCGATCTCTACTTTTTTATCCGTGACTTTAACCCATACCTCGCCCCCACGTTCAGAAACCTGGCAGGCTTTCAGATTTTTTTTACCGAGCCGGGCAGACCAATATGGTGCGAGGACCGAATGAACGGACCCGGTTACAGGGTCTTCGTCAATACCAATCCAGGGACAGAAGGATCGCAATAAATAATCATAGGAATCCTGGTCCGATTTTGACGTAACAACCACTTCTTTAATGGACGGACTGCCTGCCATCATTTTTTTAAAATCGGGTGTTAAATCCCGGAGCAGGCCGGCAGAAGCACATTCAATAAAAACTGTTTCCAGTTCGGCGCAAAAGCCGGTTGTCAGATAATCGCTGAGTCCGATGCTTTCCAGTATACCCTTGGGCAGTCGATAATCCTGCATGTCAAAAACATCATACTCCATCCGGATCATTCCAGCTTGCAACCGCACAGCGACCCGGCGTTCTTCAATAGTTTTAAAAGCGATCAATCCACCGGGTCCATGCTCCTGTAAAATAAAAGCAGCTGCCAGTGTAGCGTGACCGCAAGCTGCTATTTCCTCTTTAACTGTAAAATAACGGATGGGATAAACACCATTATTGGATGCATTCATTTCCACAAAAACGGTAACAGGCAGATTAAACTCGCGGGCTATGGATTGGAGATGAATTGTTGATAAAGGTTCCTGGAGCAGGCAAACCGCGGCTGGATTGCCTTTGAATATTCGGGCACTAAATGTGTCGACAAAAAAAGTTTGGATGATCATTGCAATTAGCCCGTTGAAATATCAACTTACACTGTGTTTTATTTATACGGAAAGAATATTTTAGTAAACCGTTCCTTCTCCGGTTCCGGGAGCCAGCGAATAGCCAGCTCACTGATTATTGAAGGCCCCCTGGCGATCCATTTGGCAAGGTTGCCGGGGTTTTCATCCGCCTCCAATGCCAGCCAGATAGCCACAGGGAAGGCCCCCCATTTTTGATTGACCATGCCGCGGGATAAATTAGTATGCAACTGTTCTTTTTCTCCTTCTGAAAGGTTTGAAGCCGTTTCGATACGAATAAGCCTGTCAACTAAAATGGGAACTAATTTTTCCAGGGTCCTTTTTGTAATAGCTGGTAATTCATTGTTCACCGGTAACCATTTTGGATTCAGTGAACGGTACATCCCGATCCCTTCGTAAAGGCATTCCCACCAAATACTATCCTTGTAGGTTCGGGGAACATAGCTGAATCTCTTTGCCCATAGTTTATGAAGCAGGTGTGTATACTCATGCGAAAAAATGCGGTCGATCCTTTCCCGGTTTTCCGGTAATTGTGCATCCCCATATGCAGATTGTAAAGCCGTGAGGTCAAGGCAGACCGTTTGCAAGCCAAACGTAAATCCATCATCTGATCCCATAAAACCCAGCATCACATAGATCGTATCGCTGATAGGTAATTTCCCGAAAGGTTGTTGCAGTGAATCTTTAAATGAATTCCAATACCTGGCTTTTGCAGCAATCAGCTTTTCCCATTCCAGTTCTTCTTTTGTCAATGCCCTTAGCAAGCGGGCAAAAGAATCAATCCGGGCAGTACTCATCCTCGTTTCAAGAGCCATTTTCCATTCCGCTGAAAGTTTACCGGCAGCAAATCCCTTTTTGATGATCATGGTATCATCATCAGCCGACCGGGCATGTATTAGCTGTGAAAATGAAATAAGAATGATATAGAAAATAAAGCCCCGCATAGAATTCAGCCTAAACGATGCGCTGGTTAATGGCCTTGGCCACTACTTCCGTGAGTGAGGCTACATGCAATTTTTCATAGATCTTTTTGACATGCGAACGAACCGTTTCATAGCTGATATTGAGTTCAGCCCCGATCATTTTATAGCTCAACCCGTTTACCAGGCAGGAAAGGACTTCTTTTTCACGGGCCGTGAGGTGGTAATCCGGTGCCTCTTCGGGTTTGATGACCGAGGAAACGGATTGCATTTTATTCAGCACTTTCCGGGCAATGGAAGGACTCATGGGTGAACCTCCATACTGCAATTCCCGGATGGCATCAACCAATTTCGTATTCAGGAAATTCTTAAGCAGGTAACCGGATGCCCCTGCGCAAATAGAGTCAAAAACGCGGTCGTCATCTTCAAACACGGTTTGCATCAGGATCTGCACCTGCGGAAACTCTTTTTTTATTTTGGTAACCGCTTCAATGCCTGTCATACCCGGCATTTCAATATCCATCAGCACCACATCGGGTTGGCTTTCCCGGATATCATCCACGCAATCCAGCACATGACAATAGGAACCCACCAACTCAAAATCCGGTTCTGTTTGCAATAACATACTGATGCTTTCCCGGATATTCTTATTGTCATCAAATATGGCGATCCTTAACCCCATGCTGTTTATTTTCCCAAAGGTCTGCTAAATTTTCCCGGCTGCAATACCCGAATCAGGGGATAGGGAATTGAAGGGTGATACGGGTCCCCCTGCCCGGACCGCTTTCGATTTTGATGTCCCCGTTCATTTCTTTAGCCCTGGTTTTCAGGTTTTGGAGTCCGTTCCCCGAAAGGGAGGCGGAAGTGTCTACTTTTAGCTGGTTCATATCAAATCCTTTTCCTTCATCCCTTATATTCATTACAATTAACTGGTGATTGTATGTGATATCAACCCATAAATGCCCGGCCTCTGAATATTTAAGTGCATTGTTGATCGCCTCCTTAAATATGAGGTAAAAATTTTTCCGCTTATTCATCTCCAGGTGCAGTTGGTTTATGGCAGGATCATATGAAAAATGAAACTGTATGCCCTGGGATGCCAGCAGGGGTTTGGCAAAAGAATCCATCCGCTGCAGGATCTTATCCATATTGTCATTACGGGGATTGATGGCCCAGACGATATCATTCATATCAGAGATCATCTCCCCTGAAATATGACTGATCTTTTCGAGCGTAGTCTGCAATTCCTCCTGCCGGTCTTTTTGTTTGTATATTTTGGCAACCTGGCTATAAACGGAAATACTGCTCAGCGTCGATCCCACATTATCGTGCAGGTCCTGGGCAATCTTATTCCGGATAGCCTGGCGCTTGAGCAGTTCGTTGATCCGGTACCGGTAGGCGATATAGATAAGGGAAGCCAGCAAAACGAAGAGAGCTACAAAAAACCATCCTCGTTTCCAGAATGGAGGAATGATGCGGATGCCAAGGGTAGCCACTTTTTCACTCCAGCTACCGGGCGTACTGGTGGCCCTGACCTTAAAAATATATTCGCCCCCGCTCAGGTTGGTATAGGGTGCCTGGGAAAGGGAGCCGGCATCGACCCAATCCGGATCCACACCTTCCAGCATATAGGAATACTGTACCGGAGCGGGTCCTGTATAATGGGGAGCGGAGAAATGTATTGTAAAAAAATTCTGGTTATGCCGCAGGCTGATCTGTTCCTGTGAAAGCAGGTGCGAATAGGATTGATTAAATATGCTCAGGTCGGTAAAATAAACCTGGGGTTGCCGGCGTTCCGCGGTAATTTTTTCCGGATCAAATGCAACAAAATAACCGGTACCAGCCACATAGAATTTCCCCGCATCATCCTGGTAAATGGAACCTTTGATGCCGCCGGTTTTCTCCACATCCGGTATTTCAAAATAGGTAAAGGTCCTGCTCCGGGGATCAAATTTTTGCAGGTGGCCATTACTCACTGCCCACACATTTCCCTTTTTATCGGTTGCCAACCCTTCGAGTAAATTGTGCATTGAACTATGATGCACGAATTCTTTTTTACGGGTATCAAAATAATTTAACCCACCTCCATAGGTGCTGATCCAGAAATTGCCCAGTTCATCCTCTTTGAAATCGTACACATTATTATTACTGATACTGTTCTTCTCTGCCGGGTTATTGATGAAACAGGCCGAACCGCCCTTTGTTTTATCCAGGCGGATCAAACCATTTTTGGCATTGGCCAGCCATATACTGCCGTCGCGGGTGCGGGCAATCTTCCGGATCAGGTTATCCGTGATGGCATAACGGTGCAGGATATTCTTAACGCTATCCCTTCTCGATACCCAGTGTTGTTCCGTAAAATCGTAATAAGTAAAAAAATGCCCGTAGGGAGCAGTCCATAAAACGGGATGTCCATCCAGTGTATCCTTGGCAATAGATACGATTCGCGATTCGATGAGTTTGGACATGACCTGGTCCTTCTCCGTCCCTGGCAAAACGGCGATCTTTCCACTGGCAGGATCAAAGGTGAACAATGTATAGTCGGTCCCCAGGTAAAATTTTCCGTCGCTGTCCTTAAATATTTTGGTAACGCTGAGCGGGCTTCCTTTATAATTCAATTTTCGTAAACGAAATTCATTGCCTTCTTCCATGAAAAGACCATTACTGGTAGCAATCCACAAAGGCCCCTTCTTTTCCCTGAAAAAATCATAGATCACCATGGGTTTATCACTTGCCTGAACCGGCAGGAACTGCTGTTCAAACTGGCGTTGGCGGCCGTGGTAAAGGCTAATTCCATTATTGGTACCTATCCATACAAGACCGGACTTGTCAATAAAAATGCAGTTGACCCTATTATCGCTCAGGGTTCCCTCCCTGGCAGGATCATGGCGGTAATTATAAAACCTGCCTGTCTGCGGTTCATGTATATATAAGCCATAATTTTTCCCGCCTATCCAGATACGCCCCTGCCGGTCTTCATTGAATGCAATCGGCTCATCGATCCCAAATGAAAAAGGGTCCTCACTTTGATGAGTAAATGATTCTTCCAAACCAGTCGTTGCATTCTGGCGGTAGATGGCCTTATCCCAGGATCCGAACCAGATATGACCGCGGCTATCCCTGAAAAGACGGGTCACCACAACGTGGGGCAGGTTCACATAGAGATTACTGTAACGGGGATCTATCTCCCATTGCAGGGAATAGGGATTTACTTTTAGTATGCTTCCGCCTTCCCGGCCAGCCCAGATAATGCCGGTTTTATCAAAGCACATATCATAGATCGTCCAAACATTAATACCCGGCGGTTTTACAAATTTTTCATTTTTCTTATCGAAACGCAGGACCGCTGCACCACCCGTAGCCAGCCAGAGATGACCGTTCTTATCTTCCTTTAGTGCATTGACAATATTTACCGGGATGCTGTTGCTGTCGCCGGGATGATGCTTGAACTGCCGGAATTGCTGGTCGGGGGAAAGCCGGTAATCATAGCGGGTGAGCCCACCATCTGCCGTAGCAATCCACAGTATGCCTTCCTTATCTTCATGAAGATCGGTGATGGTATTGCCGGAAACTGAAGAGGCATAGCCGGGAATATTTTTATACACAAGGAAATTATGCCCATCATAACGGTTCAGGCCGTCATCTGTACCAATCCAGGTGAATCCCCTTTGGTCCTGGAGTATACAATTGACTTTATTATGTGATAATCCATTTGCCTGGTTCAGCCTTTTGAAATACAATACCGGCTGTTGAGCCCCGGCAACGAGACCCCATGAAAAAACAAGAACCAGTGATATTATTTTCTCGGTTAATCTAATCACGCTGAAAATTTACGAAGAGTTGGTTGATTACACATCGAAACAAAACCGTCCCGGTATTCGGGACGGTTACTGTAAAAACCCAATTTAAATTAGCTGTTATTGCAGCATTGTTGGTTCGTCGTATAAAAAATCGTCCATGATGACGAGATCCTTTGTGCCACCGGAACTTATATCCTTTACTCCATTCTCAAGAGCGGCATTTCCCTGCATGATCCTGACTCTTGTAACTTTCACACCGGGGAAATAAACGCCCAAAAAGGAATGAGAGCCCGTGCTCCGGACCGGAACCGCATAAACGCCAAGGCTGCGATTACCTGAAAAATATTCGATATTGGTAGAAGCTGCTTCATCAACGTCGGAAAAAACAGCGCCAAAACCATGAACGGCGGCAGCCACCCGCTGGCCGGCGACTTCAAACTCCACATTCCAGAGATTGCTGCTGACTGCGGAAAAGGTCTTATTTCCACTGAAAGGAGCAAATTCTGCAGCATGGCTGGCCTCACGATCCGCAAATACCATATTGCTGATCCTTGCGTCTACTTCCGGAGAATAAAGGAGTCCTCTTTGTAAAGAAGGTGAAGATCCGGCATCTGTGGGGTTGAAAAAATCATGAGGCAATTGCTGGTTGACGAACGCATCCGGCACCCCATCCCAGTTAATTTCCCTTC
>DASUMO010000429.1:0-11667 GCA_036277695.1 Chitinophagaceae bacterium | reverse complement strand
CCCGTAAACTAATGGACAGCTCGAGGATTCATGCGCTTGGCTGGAAACATACCATACCCCTTGAACAGGGATTAAAAAAAGCTTACCAGTTTTTCCTGGCGGAGAAGCCCGGTTAATACCAGAGCCTTGCCTTTACTTTTTCAAGATAGCCTAGCGTATTCCTGCTGATGGGCGTTCTTTTTTCTATACGGGGAATGGAAAAAACTTCATTCCATCCCTTTATCCACCCTTTCCTGTTCAGGCCGGCTACTCTCAGGTATTGCAGGCTCCATAAAATGGCGGTGCTGTAAAAATATTTTTTCGGTAAATAGCGATAAGCGACCTTGCTTTTATTCACCCACATCATTCTTATCTTTTCTTCTCTTGGTTTTCTGCCCTGGGGTGATTCCTTGTGCAGCATTACGATCTTATCGCTATAAACAATGCCATAGCCATGTTCCAGGATCCTGTAGCTGAGATCATACTCTTCCATGCCATAGAAAAAATCAGCAGGATAATAACCCAGTTTTTCAATGATATCCCGTTTTACTGCATGAGCGCCGCCGGCATAATAATAAGTTTCAAAAAATGCTTTGTCTTTATATTCCCTGAATCGTTTATGGGGCAGGGCATTTACCTGCATTTCCCGGGTCTCATAATACAAAACCTTAAAGGATACAAGAGCTGTGGGACGGCTCGTAGCGGGATCTTCAAATTCCGCTAAAATATGCGTAAGGCAATCCTTATTCTGCAAGAGGGCATCATCGTCCAGCATGATGACATAGGGGGCATTGCCTTTTTGCAGGGCAAAATTTCTTCCTCCGGCAACGCCCAGGTTTGAGGGGGCATCGTAATAACGGAAAGGAATAGCGGGGGTTTGACTGATAAAGTCTTTGACGAGATGATAATCTTCTGCCGAAGCATTATTCACAATGATCACCTCCTCCAGCAACTCGCCTGCCCGGTCCAGCTGGCTGATATTCTTCGCGAGTTCCAGCATATCGCCCGGGCGGTTATATGTGATAATGATAAAGCTGAGAGGAAGCATTCGAAAGAATCTTAATGATTTTGGGGATGGAATTTACCGGAAACAAAAGATATTCAACTGCACATCATAATCTGGTTTGAATGTGGATTTTCTTGCCAGGAAAGGGTTTGGATAAATTTCAGCGGCTTCTTTTATATAATAGTAAAACCCGGCTTGCTGCAAAATAGCGAAGATTTCATTCAACTCACCGGTTTGGTCAAATTTACCATGGTATTCCAGGAAAAGATTTTTTACCAGGTTAAGCCGGGGACTGATATCTTTTACAACGGCATATTCAGCGCCTTCAATGTCTATTTTTAAAAAATCAACCGGGCGGTCAAGGAGATCATAGAGACGAGTAGCCTTAACAGTATGTGTATTCGTTTTGTTTTGATTATCGATCCGGCTGCCCATTGTCCCCTCACCCGAAAAATTCAAAAGGGTATCTTCGATCCAGATGGCCTCTTTGCGGGCCTGGACCTTTTCCAACTGAAAGGATCGAATGTTTTTTTCCAGCAAAGCGAAGTTTTTATCATCCGGTTCAAAAGCAATCAGCTCAGCACCCGGGCATAGCTGTTTAAAATATAACGTACTCAATCCTATATTGGCGCCGCAATCAATAATGAAAGCATCCGGTGGCAGGGCCGTTTTATAAATTTCGTGAATGAATATTTCCTTCAGCGTATGCAGGAATTCGGAGGGGTTAATAAAATAGATTTTTTTTTGATGGTAGTTGTAACTGCGAATTGCTCCGCTGGAAGCATGTTTCAGGTATTTTTCCTTGAACCAGTTCAGTCCGGCTTTTTGTGAGGCCGGGTTTACCAGCCCGCGAAGTCTTTGGGAAATGCCACGGTACAAATTGGATACAAATGAGTTATCTTGCATTACTGGATAATAGAACGCAAAATAAGGATTTGTTTAGTAATCTTTCGGCCACAGTATGTTGTCATTAATCGTTTGCTCCATTAACCCGGATTTTCTCAGCAATCTTAAAGAAAATGTGGCATCCACCATCGGTCTCGAACATGAATGGCTGGTATGGGATAACCGGGAAACTGGCAAGGGTATTTGTGAAGTTTATAATTCAATGGCAGGAACGGCCCGCTATCCTTATCTCTGTTTTTTACATGAAGACCTTTTGTTTAAGACCGCAGCCTGGGGCAAATTATTGATCGGGATCCTTCAAACCCAGGATGCAAAACTGTTAGGCATTGCAGGGAGTAATTACAAAAGCAGTTTATATTCGGGCTGGTATTCGGGAGGCGGTGCAAGGGACTATTCCAATATCTATCACCGTTTAAATGACCACGAATACCATCTTTGCATACCTGAAAAATGGGAGCCGGGAGAAGCAGAAGTGGTTTCCATTGACGGGGTATTTATGGCCTGCCCTAAAACAAGCTGGGAAAAGACCAGGTTCAATGAGCAATTGCTCAAGGGCTTTCATTTTTATGATATTGATTTTTCCCTGCGTGTGGCAAGAACAGGAAAAGTCATTGTCACAAACCGGATTGATATGATACACCTGACAGTTGGGGGCGATTTTGGCGATAAATGGGTTGAGCAGGCATTCCTGTTTCACGATGCCATGAAAGGAGAGCTTCCTTTTACTAAAGATCCTGTTGATATCGAAAAAGCAGACAGGGCTCTTGCGGTTTATTGGCTGGATTGGCTTAAAAATTACCCGGTCAGTTTTTCAAATCGCCGGAAATGGGTGCTGGATCAACAACTGCAGCGGCAAGGAAGCCTATGGTATTCAATAGCCAAATTCTTTTTATACCGTCCCCTGGGTTTAAAATATATCCATAAACTATTCAAAAAAAATTCACATTAATAGAGCTACGATTGATCATATGCCTGTTGAGATTTCCATTTGCATTCCTGCTTATAAAAACACGGCTCACCTGCAGCGCTTGCTGGATTCCATTGCCATGCAGACATATAGGGATTTCGAAATTGTGATTACAGACGATAGTCCCGATGATTCAGTAAAACTACTGGCAGAAACTTATTCGATCAGCCAACCTTTGCATTATTTTAAAAACCAGTCCAGGTTGGGAACACCTGAAAATTGGAATGAATCGGTTCGCCGGGCCCGGGGAAACTGGATTAAATTGATGCATAATGACGATTGGTTTACATCTCCCGCATCATTACAAAGCTTTTATGATACAACCTTAGCGTATCCTCAATATGCTTTCTTTTTCTCGGCATTTCAAAATATAATTGAAAACACAGGTAACAAACAGGTTGTGACCTGCAATGGGTTCGATCTTTTTTTTCTCCGTCTCTCGGCGTTTCATTTGTTCAAGCGGGTATATGTTGGTAATCCCAGTTGCACCCTGATTCGCCGGGACATTGATCTTTTTTATGACAACCGGTTCAAGTTTGTAGTGGATTTTGAATTTTATATCCGTTGCTTCCGCAAATTGGGAGGGTACAGGTATATTGATGAAATCCTGCTGAACATCGGTTTCCACGACGAACAGGTTACAAAATATACGTTCCGGGTACCGGAAGTTCAGATCCCTGAGAATTTGATCATGTTGGAAAAGTTCGGTACCGGCATACTAAAAAACCCGGTTGTTTATGATTATTACTGGCGAATGTTCAGGAATCTAAGTATCCGGTCAGAAGACCAGGCCAGGCAGTATTATTCGGGGAACATACCTCCTCCACTAAAACAAATGATCAGGTTTCAGTCTGGACTATCCCCGCGCTTATTAAAGGTTGGGATTTTTTCTAAACTCCTGATGTCTTTTCATTATTTTCTGAGCCTGTTTAAGAGTCACTGATTCTTTCTTTTTTCGTTGCCGCGGTTCTTAAGCCGGAACCATTTTTTCCCCATACCTGTTTGCATAAAACCATGCAGTAAGCGTTGCCTTATTTGCCAGAGTTCCTGTTTAAGACTTTTCCCGATATACCTTTCATGACTTTTCTTCACTTCGGCCAACCCTTTTTGAAAATGGATATTGCTGGCGCCACCGGGGGCAAAATAGACCAGGGGACGGGTAATAAAGGCGTTTTTTTCATCCCGCATCCTCACCAGCATATCGTAATCCATCGCAATTTTATAATCGGTATTATAGTTTCCATGCCGCTCATAGACCTCTTTTTTAATGAACATGCTGGGGTGTGCCACTGTTCGCATCCCCTTCCATAATTTATCCTTTTCAAAAGGCAGCCCGCTGATCACATCCATATCGCCCCGGTGCTGGATATATTGGCTATGTATCCACATCAGGGAAGAATCTTCGCTGAACCTGTTGACCATGGTTTCAATGGCTGCCGTATCAGTATAGCCATCTCCTGAATTCAGGAGATGGGTGATCTCACCGCTTGCTTTTTGAATGCCTTTATTAAACGCATCGGATATTCCCTTATCAGGTTCGTGGATCCAGCGACGGTAGGGTGGTTGTGGATGATTCGTCAACCAATTTATTATTTCCTTTTCCGTAGAACCATCAACAATGATATGTTCATCGGGAAGGCGGCTTTGCTGATCGACTGAAAGGCAGGTGGCAATCAGTTCGGGCAGGTTATTAAAACAAATGGTAATAACAGAAATAGTAGGCTTCATGGAGTTAACCCTGCAAAGTAAAAGGAAAATGTGCTAGTCCTCCTGTAAACGTGTAAGCAGCTTCTTTACGATATTCTGCCAGGAATAAAAATCAAAAAAAACCGCGGGCGTTTCTGCTGATTGCCGGGATGCCCGGATTATTTGGTTGGTAAAACCTTCCCAATCACCCGGGGCAGCAGTGAACAGTTTATCAGGCGCCAAAGCCCGGGTTTGTTTATCAACCATGTCTTCAAAGCAAACCACATTCAGGTGTTGAGCCAGGGCATCTATATTTTTTGTTTGCATACCACCCCCTCTTTGTACGGGATTGATAAAGGCATCCGCCCCCTCGTAATACAAATTCAAGTCTTCCACTTCCCCTGCCATAATCACCCGGGAATCCTGGTAAGCCCGGAGATACTGAAACGCTTTTTTCCGGTTCCTGCCGCAGATTAGAATGCGGAATGGGAAAGTTTTCGCATTAAACCGGGGAACTACTTCTTTATAAATAACCTCCACTGCTTCGGCATTAGGTTCATAATCCAGGGTTCCGGCGAAAAGCAGGATCTTTTCATCTGGGGATATTTTATAGAGTTGTTGTAGTTGGACCCTGGCATTTACAATATTTTCAAAAGGTTGCGGGTCGATGCCATAAGGCAGCAGCAGGCATTTGTTTTCTGCCAATTTAAAATGCTGCAAGGCCCAACGAAAATCGGCTTCTGTTTTAAACAGGGAAAGATCAGCCTTGCGGTGTATCCTTTTTTCATATTGGTACAAGACCGGCCACCACCATTTTCCCAATTCCCGGAACCGCCGGGATTCGATATTGTGAGAATGAACGATCAATTTTACCCCGGTGCTATGTCTGGACCTTATAGCGGCAATGCCATGATAAGGATGTTCCAGGATTAGATGTGTCGCTTTTTCCAGGGAAATAGTTTCCCTGATTTTGTTCCAACAGGATGGTTGTAAGAATTGCCATTTATGGGTGGGCAATTCAGGAAGCAGCCGGTAGCTCAGTTCATTCGCGGGAGGGTTATCTTTTGAACAAAGACAGGTCAAAGAAACCAGCTTTCCCAGTTGCTGGTTAAATCCGGCAATACCTTTCTGGCCTCCAAATACAGGTGGTAAAACCTTATACCAGACAATGCTGACTATTTTCATGCCCTGGCCGGCTCTGTCTTCCTTTTGTTTCTCCATTCCATGAATATGCCTCCAAGCAGCAGTACAACCAGAATAATGGAAAATACCGAGGTTATTTTAGATCCTGTTTTGTGACCCTGCGGTTCGAAGCGGAATTCAATGGCGTGGTTGCCGGCGGGAATGGCTAAACCTCTCAGTACATAATTCACTTTGACGATGGGAGCTTCTTTGCCATCAATAAAGGCCTTCCAGCCGGCTTTATAATAGATTTCGCTGAAAACTGCGAACTGGTTCGAAGCTGAAGCGGAGCTGTAATGAATTATATCATTATCATTTTTGATCAGCCGGATACTTGCACTGCTGTCGGCCTGCGGCTGGAAAGGTATGGAAGACTTAAATGACTCCTGCACAATAGCCGTAGTCTTAAGATCCGTGGTAGCGAGGGCGGCCATTTCTTCATCAGCATTTTTTACATACTTAATATTGCTTACGAACCAGCAATTACCCATTGCATTGGTATTTCTCCATTGGGCCCTTGTTACATCCCTTTCTTTATAGAGAAAATATTTTGCATTCAGCATATTCAGGGCGGGGGTATTGACATTTGCCACACTATCTGGTTTGGCCTGCAGGGTTTGAATAACAGCATTTTGTTCCTGGGCCAGCCGGTTGGCAAGCAGGTCCTGGTATATACGCAGCTTGGCAGGATGATAACCCCCGATAGCATTATAATGATAGGAAGTAACGTTTTCATCGCCACCACCCAGGTTTACGACACGGTAAAAACTGGTATCAACCAGGATAGCTTCGTCGACCGGTGATTTATTGAAAACACTCATGTTATCTGTTTCATCCTGGAAACTGTCTTTATTAAGATACTTGGTATCAACAGTGATGAGATCGAGAAAAACAAAGACTGCCAGCAGGATACCCATGACGTTGGCTCCCAATTTATTTTTTATATAGAGAAAGAGCGTAACGGTTGCCAGCAGGATCAATCCCAGTGAACGCCAGATATCACCCATAAATAGTCCCTTGCGGTCTGCTACCAGGCCATCAAAGAAGGACTGAACTGCCTGCAACAATTGAGGCTGGTTGGCATTCCTGACCTGCTTCAGCACATCAGTGTCGGATGATGTCATATAACTGAATGAAAAATACAGGAGGAAAAGAATGATAAATAGCGCACCGGTGGCCATCAGGCCTCTTTTAAATTTTGGCAAGAGTTGCTTTTTATCGGCGGTTTGGATATAGGCATTGACTCCCAACATGGCCAGCATGGGTAGTATCAGTTGCGCTACCACTAATATCATGGACGGGGCCCGGAATTTATTATAAAGGGGAAACAAATCGAATAAGATATAATTGAAACCGGAGAAATAGGAACCCCATGACATCATGATGGTAAGTCCCAGTGCGGTCAGTGTCCACCATTTATGCCGGCGGTGAATCACAAAAAATGCCAAAATAGCCAGGAAGCAGATGATTGCACCCACATATGGCGGGCCCGAGGTATAGGTAAATCCCCTGATATCTTTGATGCCGCCCCAGTAGTATAATAAAGGTAATTGTTGTTGTAATTGCTGCGGCATGCTGCGTAAGGCTTCCACGGCTTTGGATTCATCCTGGCTCACTTCTTCCTTGTCACTGCTGCCTCCATAGATCCGCGGCACCATCATCACCAGGGGTTCAGCTATTTCAAGGCTATAAGCAAATGCGTAATCCCTGTCAAGACCGGTAGCCGATTTTTCCTTATTGCCACTGGTGGTGTCCGTGAGTGCGGAACTTCCGCCCCGGATCGTTTCTTTTTGGTATTCATAGGTGGATAGGATATTTACGGCATTCGTCAATAATCCAACCAGCCCGGCAACGGCAGTAAAGCCAAGTGCCATGCCCAGGTGTTTCCAATCCTTTGCTTTTACCCAGTCAACAACATAAAATAGGGTCATAATGCCCGCGGCAATAAAAAAATAATAAGCGATCTGCGGGTGATTCATCGCGATCATGACCGAGCTGAACAAGGCGGTTAAAGCAGCACCCAGCCAGTATTTTTTTTCATAGATCAATATGAGCGAACCCAGCAAGGCGGGCATATAAGCCATGGTCCACATTTTGGTGGCATGACCCACGCTGATGATAACAGGGTTATAAGTAGCATAGGCGAAGCCCAGGGCGCCCATGATACCCACGTATGGATTTACTTTTAATACAATGCTCAAAAAATAAAAACAGATACAGGCAAGAAAAAAGAACTGGACCGGCGCCGGTAAACCCAGCGTAAAAAGCGTATGTGCATAGCCGGGAATTATATTATTGCTGTCATAACCGATCTGGAAAGCAGGCATCCCGCTGAACAGGCTATTGGTCCAGAGAGGCATTTTCCCGTGTTTTTCCTTAAACAGTTCCGACTGGTGAATGGATCCTTTCCAACCGGTAATATCATGTTGCTGCAGCACCTGGCCGTCCAGGGCGGGTTTACAATAAATTAGTGCAATGATAAGGAAAACAGCAAATGCAATCAGGTGTGGTAATAGTTTCCGGAACAGTCCCTGCTTCATAAAACATTCATTATTAAGGTGGCAAAATAATGCTATTTTAGACGATATTCGCCCATGCGTTGGCTATTATTTTTATCGCGGCTGGCCTTCATTTGCGGTATCTGTATCCTTTTATCCCTAACCTTGTTGCGATGGGAATGGACAAAGGACCAGGACCTGACCGCCACAATTATCGTAGTCGGATTTTTTATCGGGTTGCTGGTAATACCAATCACTTTATTGATCTATCTCGGGGTGTTGATCTTCCGGAAAAGCCTGGCCGGGATCGTACCCTTATGGCTGGTGGTGGGGAATGTCATTTGCCTTATACTTTTACTGTTCTACATAATCAGCATCAATAATGGTCAAAGCAATTATACACCATAGACCAACCCGTCTTTTCCTGGTATTAGCCGGTTTTTTTATTGCCAATGCCCTGATTGCCGAATTCATCGGGGTGAAGATCTTTTCCCTGGAAACCACCCTGGGCTGGCAGCCGGCCGATATTAAATTATTCGGGAGCTCTTATTCATTTAACCTGACCTGCGGGGTATTGTTATGGCCCGTGGTTTTTGTAATGACGGATATCATTAATGAATATTATGGAAGGAGGGGAGTGCAGTTTTTGAGCTGGCTGGCCATAGGGCTGATCGCCTTTGGATTTATCATGGTATTTGGCGCTATTCAAACTGCTCCGAACAGCTGGTGGATCACCAGTAAAAAAGAAGCCGGGATCGATAATATGAATACCGCGTTTAACGGGATCTATGGACAGGGGTTGGGGATTATTATTGCATCCATGACTGCTTTTTTGGTAGCCCAGTTGATTGATGTATTAGTATTTCACCGGATTAAAAAGGCAACAGGCGAGAAAAAGATCTGGTTAAGGGCAACCGGGTCCACGCTGGTATCTCAATTGATCGACAGTTTTATAGTTCTGCTGATTGCATTTTATTTTTATCCTGCACTTGTTCCGGGTCAGGGTCAGCCCTGGCCTTTTGACCAGGTCATAGCAATCTGTATCGTCAACTATATCTATAAATTTTGCATGGCTATTCTTTTAACGCCGGTTATATATCTTGTTCACGCACGGATCGAAAAATACCTGGGGCATGAACAAGCGGCCAGTATGAAGAAAGCGGCGATGGAAGATTAAGGTCCAAGAGCCCATGGCTCAACGCTCGCAGCCATTGTTGTCCGGTAAAAATGTAAATTGCTGCGACCAAACAAATTGCCTTATTGTGCTTCATAAGTTTTCGAATGTCTAAGCCAGGCAATTCTACGTTTCGTTTTTTTGAAAAAAAGTGTAACAATAAGTCGGGGCTTCGGAAATATGGCTATAAATTGTCTGGCCCGGTTTACAAAACCAAGATCCCGTACCAAATTAGGTTGGCTGTAATGCGACTTTTGTGCTAACTACAAAGCTTAACTAAGGAATACGGTGGTTTCTTTTAATACCACCCGGATCAATTTTCTTAAAGTAATATTCGAGGGTGTTACCGCGTGCTTCAGCTCGCGGACAAGCAGCATATAAGCCTGTCTGGCTTTAGCCTAAATAAGGAAGGATTAGGCTAAAACCTTGTTCGATTGTTGTAATCTGGCCTCCGGGCTGAAACCCGGGGTAATTACCCGATACCGCGGTCTTTACCCCGGAGATAAACTGAATAATAAACCGGGTTTTCACTTTAATTTGCTGGTCCACTAAATTCATCGATAAGAAATCGGTAAGAAAGAAGCCCTCTTTGCAGGTTTCCTGGCAGCACTGACCCGCAGCTCACAGCTTCTTTACCAATCCCGCTACAATCTTATCAATCGGCAAAGTCAGCTGCTCTTCAGAAAAATCTTCCCAGTTAATGAAGCGGAAGGTTTCAGTTTCCCTTTTTTCTTCATAGACTTTGAGTTGCTGCTCGTCAAAATCAAAAGGCTTTGTGCGCAGGGGCGCGGTGATGGGGGCAAGGGCCCGGGCATAATAATAAATGGAAATAATCTGGTGTTCGGGGTTGAAAGCAGACATTTGGAAATAATCCGTTGTATAGATGTGGTCGCCAATTTCAACAGCCAGGTTCATTTCTTCCATAAACTCCCGTTGCAGGCAGTCGCGGGTACCCTCGCCGAATTCAAGCCCGCCTCCGGGAAATTTGGTATAATAATTTCCACGGATAAATTCATCGCTGACCAGCACCTGTTTTTTTTCATTGATAAGGACACCGTAGACTCGGACATTAAACAAGGGCATGGGTTAAAAGATTTTTTTACGCAGGAATAGCCAGCCAATAACCAGCGCTATGATCAGGGAAAGAAATACCACGATATAAAATGCATAGGGAGAATGTTCAAAACCACTCGGAACATTCATTCCGAAAAGACTGGCTATTAAAACCGGGAAAGTCAGGACAATGGTAATAACGGCAAGTCGTTTCAGCACCTGGTTTTGGTTGTTGGCGATAATACTGGCAAAGGCATCCAGCGTACTCCCCAGGATATTGGAATAAATATTGGCCATTTCCAGGGCCTGTGAATTATCGACGACCAGGTCGTTCAGGAATTCTTTTTCCTCCTCATTCAATCCCAGGAAATTGGTTCTTTCCAGTTTCATCAGCAATAATTCATTTGACCGAAGTGCTGTAACAAAATAGGTGAAGCTTTTCTGTATCCGCATCAGCTGCAGCAAATGTTCGTTCCGGCTGGCATCATAGAGTTTCTGTTCCAGGATATTGCGGCGATGATTGATTTCTTTCAGGTGATCCAGGTAATTCTGGACTATTTTTTCAAATATCTTCAGTACCATCATATTCTTCTTCTCCGGGTTCCTGTTTTTGAAAGAATTCAGGAATTTTTTGATGGCCTGGTTTTCAAAGGAATTGACGGTAACGATCTGGTTATGGGTCAGGATAATACAAATAGGGATAGTGATGTAATAGGCATCGCTGTCATTAAAGGAATTATTCTCCGTGGGTGTTTTGATCACGATGAGTCGCACATTATCCTCTACTTCGAAACGGCTTCTTTCATCAATATCCAGGGAGTCGGTGAGAAAATCGATGGGTATATCCAGCACGGTAGAGAGTTCGGAAAATTCTTCCTGTTTTAAAGGCGGCAAAACATTGACCCATACACCGTCTTCGGGCTTGTCAATTTCAAGGGTTTGGTGGTCTATGTTTTTAAAATACTGAATCATAGTGAGCAAGATAGCAGATAAGGTTCAAGATATCAAGGAAGGTTCTTAGCTAATAGCTTAAAGCTCTCAGCTCAATTATTTTATTTCAACTTTTCCTTCAAAAACCTTTTCAGCCGGGCCGCATAACCAGATATTGACAAAACGGTCTTCGTCCATGCGGTCATATTCCACCGTTAAATTGCCCCCCAGGGTTTTTACCTGAACATCATTATAGCCGTTTTCATTGTGAAAACAGACCAGTGCT
>DASUMO010000428.1:0-2914 GCA_036277695.1 Chitinophagaceae bacterium | reverse complement strand
GATTTGCTGCAAAGTAAAGCAAAACTGCGGGAAGAATTTAAAAAACTAATTCAGCTTTCCCCGTTTTAACAACCAGTTCTTTTTTAGCAGCCGGCTCTACCCTGCCGATGACCCTGGCAGCTACCCCGAATTGTTGGGCTATTTCAATCAAAGATGGAGCATCTTTTTCATGGGTATAGATCTCCATCCTCGTTCCCATATTAAACACCTGGTACATTTCCCGGTCATCCGAATCACTCGCTTTTTGGATCAGGTCAAAAATGATGGGCGGTTTAAATAAATTATCTTTTACGATCCTCACATTTTCCGGAACATAATGAAGGCATTTGGTTTGCCCCCCGCCACTGCAATGAACCAATCCATGAATCGACTCAAAATATTCTTCCAGTAAGACCTTCATTACCGGTGCAAAGGTGCGGGTGGGGGAAAGCAAGAGTTTACCTACTTCTATGTTTTTTCCATCAACATCGAGAAGTTCTGTCAGTGAATGCGGTCCTATATAAACCACCGAATCATCCAACCCACCATCGAATGTTTCAGGATACTGCCTGCCGTATTTTTTGCTTAGTACATCGTGACGGGCGCTGGTGAGACCATTGCTGGCAAGACCGCTATTGTAGCCGGTCTCATAGTTGGCCTGCCCAAAGCCAGCTAATCCAACGATCACGTTACCGGGTTCTATTTTATCGTTGGTGATTAATTTTGCACGGGGCCACCTGGCTGTCATAGTTCCATTTACGGCCATAGTTCGCACTACATCTCCTACATCAGCTGTTTCGCCGCCCATAAAGGTGATGTTCACACCGAATTTTTTCATGGTATCGAAAAATTCCTGGCTTCCTTCAATGACTGTCTTCAATACTTCGGCGGGGATCAATCTTTTATTGCGATCAATGGTAGAAGAAAAAATCAGCTGGTCATAAATTCCCACGCAAAGCAGGTCATCCAGGTTCATGACGATCGCATCCTGGGCAATGCCTTTCCATACCGATAAATCACCTGTTTCTTTCCAGTAGAGATAAGCCAGGATCGATTTTGTACCGGCACCATCCGCATGCATGATATTGGCCCAGGTTTCATCAGCACCCAGTACATCCGGGTAAATCTTGCAAAAGGCTTTTGGATAAAGACCTTTATCCAGCGTTTTGGTAGCGGCATGCACTTCTTCCTTTTGGGCGGATACTCCTCTTTTTGAATACAGGCTCATACAGGTTCTATTGGGCGCAAAACTAGTTGAAACAGTCCGATTCCTTTTCATGGGCATTTATTGTTTTTTTAAGTAATAGCGGGAAAATTGCCGTTTGCATATTTACTTTGCCCCGGTTATGCAGGTACACAGGGATATTGATCGTTTACCCGGGTTCAACAAAGCGGTGATCACCATTGGCACTTTTGATGGTGTACATATGGGGCACCGCCAGATCATTGATAAACTTACGCAGGAAGCTCATGCGATCGGCGGGGAAACAGTGATCATTACTTTTCACCCGCATCCCCGGAAAATTGTTTCTTCCACCATCCTGGGTATACGGTTAATCAATACGCTTGAGGAAAAGCTTATGCTGTTGGAACAACTGGGTATTGACCATGTGGTGGTAGTTCCCTTTACGGAGGCATTTGCCAACCAGCCGGCTGAAGAATATATTAAAAACTTCCTGGTCGAAAAATTCAAGCCCCATACCATTATCATCGGTTATGATCATCGTTTTGGCCGCGACCGCCTGGGTGATTACCTCTTGCTGGAAAAGAAAGCAACGGAATTCAATTACCAGCTCAAAGAAATCCCCAAGCATATACTCGAGAATATTTCAATCAGTTCAACGAATATCCGGGAAGCAATTTTGCATAACGATACCCAAACTGCCAATAAACTGCTGGGTTATGAATTCTTTTTTTCCGGTACCGTGGTGGACGGGGATAAACTGGGAAGAAAATTAGGCTATCCTACAGCCAACCTGAAAATCGAGGATGAGGAAAAACTAATCCCCGGCAATGGCATTTATGCAGTATACTGCAGAGTAGGAAATGGGGAACGAAACGCGGAAAATTACCCGCCATTCACATCGCGGCAGGATTCACGACTGACGACTGACGACTCACGCCTGAAAGGTATGATGAGCATTGGTTTCCGGCCTACCGTTGATGGCAAGAAAAAAGTGGTGGAGGTAAATATTTTTGACTTTGACCGGGAGATCTACGGTGAAACGCTTACGGTCTTTGTGAAAAAATATCTCCGGGAAGAAGTCCGATTCAACAGCCTGGATGAACTGGTCAAACAGATTGACCAGGATAAAATCGACAGCCTGGAGGTGCTTTAATCCGGTAAGATTTTCTTATGTCCCTGTTCCCCATTATTTTTAGCGAATGGAATTTACAATTACGCTGATCATTATCATAGTTACCAGCCTGGTATCTATTGGAGGATTTAGTAATCAAAAGATGATCGATGACCTGATTTTTTATCCCCCGGCAGTAACCCGCCGACACCAATGGTACCGCTTTTTCAGTTGCGGGCTGATCCATGCCGACGCGGGCCACCTGATTTTTAACATGCTTTCCCTTTACTTATTCGGGGTATTTGTGGAAGAAAAATTTGTGGAGATATTCGGGACTTATGGAAAGGCATTTTACCTGGGCATGTATATCCTGGCCTTATTTTTCAGCCTGCTGCCTACCTACCTGCGTAACAAAGACAATTATCATTACCGAAGCCTTGGGGCTTCGGGCGCCGTTTCAGCAGTGATCTTTGCCGGTTTATTGATAGCTCCATATGTTGAAGTTGGTTTTTTCTTTATCCCGCCGTTTATTCCCGGCTTTGTCTTTGCACCTCTTTACCTGATCGTATCCGCTTACCTGGATAAAAGGGGCGGGGATAATATCAACCATTCGGCCCATATCTTCGGAGCCTTGTTCG
>DASUMO010000427.1:0-5130 GCA_036277695.1 Chitinophagaceae bacterium | reverse complement strand
GGGAATAGTCCGCCCACTGGCTTATAGCCGTGAGCCATCACATCGAAATTATCCACATTCACAAAAGGTAATTCCACTGCCCAATCATGCGGAAGATCCAGGGTTCTCCAGGCACTGTCGTTGAAACGGGGGTCAATAGCTGTCCGGGCCGCCCCACCTGACTTGGAAAAGATGGTGGCAATGGTATAATTAAAGTCTTTAGCTGGGTTAGCTGCATGACCGAAATGAAATTTCCAGCCTTCATCTATATTGATATGCTTTTGCCCTTCGGCATAATGGGCAATAAAAAAATTAACAAGAATAATCCCCATCCCAAAGATGGGTGATCGCCAGTTTGATTGCATATGTTGATTTTTATTGAAGCCCGACAAGTCAAAGTTAAGCGGGGTGCAGCATCGCAGATAAAAAATTTGCGGGAACCTTGACGGGCAAAGGAGGTTGATTATCGAAGATTATTCCCCGCGTATTTCGCTGTCTTCTCAGATTGTGATGAGGCAATATTTCAGCGGGGTAATATCTTTTGTTCCTTTCTATTATTTCTGGACACTTGACACGGAAAGCCCTTCCCCATTGCGCTCCTCCTAAGATCACTTGACACTAAAATGATATTTATGGAAAAAATATCCCGGTAAGTCTTTTATTTTCACCTCCTATACCTGCTTTACACCTTAACCAAAATGAAAATCCTGGAAAGACTACCAATGTGAATTAGCCCACGAGGACATATTATTGCATGTAGCCCTGGCATCAACAATAGCCTGGTTTCCCTCCGGATTTTAAAACAGCCTGTCAGCGAGAAATAATACACGATATCCATGAACCAGCATGGGCAGGGCTCCCGCTAAGGCCAGCAATATCATAAGTGCCACTGACAGTTTTTTCTCCTTTCGGGTTTTTATCATTACCCACCAATAAAAAGGTATATAAAAGAGGATGGCAGTAATAAGGCCTGGTACATAACCCGCTTCAAGAATGGCGGCGATGATATGGAATACAGCATTGGCCATCATCAGAAAACTCAGCCAGAGTATGGTAAGCGCCGATGAAAAAAGAGAAGGGCTGGCCCATTCAACCAATACAACCAACAAACAGATGAATAAGCCGGAGAGATTGACCGTCCAAAATAGCCCGGAACTGATATCCCGGTCCACATATCCATTAAACCAGGAAACAAAACCCGGTGATTCTTCCAGGAAATGAAGGATAAAAATGATGGGAGCCATCAACATAATATTCTTTAAACCGGTGATCCTGGAATTGTTGAGGTTAGTCTGCATGTGCCCGCCATTGTACTATAAAATTATCAAACGGATAATTATGATTCAGGTTAAGATCTCTATTCGGAAATAAAAATTAAGCATCTCTTACAATTTCCATTTTCAACCGTTTCAAAGCATAAGCTAATTTTGCGGTTCGAAATAAAAATAAACGGACATTTAACACTACCGGCAAGCAATGAAAAAAATAATCATCCTTTTCCTGGCCGCCACGTCGCTGCAGGCCCCTGCCCAGCAAGCAGATACCGTTCTCAGTGATGCTGATAAATTATACGGGCTTTCCCGTTTCTGGCAGGAAGCCAATTATAATTATGCCTATTTCAGCAATGTGCCAGGTCTCGATTGGGATAGCGCCTACCGGGCTTATATACCAGCTGTGCTGGCAACAAAAACCCTATATGAATACTACAGGGTATTACAGAAATTCTGTGCCCTGTTAAAAGATGGCCATACCAATGTATATTTCCCGGAATATATTAGCAACAAAAGAGGACGAAGATCATTTGGCGATATAAAACTGGAGCTGCGGAATATTGACGGCAAACCCATCGTAGTAAATACGGCGGCGGTGACAAAAGATATTATACCTGTTGGCAGCGAGATCATTAGCGTTGACAACCTGCCGGTAAAGGAATATATAAATACTCATGTACGGCCGTATATTTCCCAGTCTGCTGAATATATAACCGAAGACTGGTGCGTGGATTATCTCCTGGATGGCTTCTTGGGAGAAAGTGTACGGGTAGGATTTATTAAACCGGACCGGTCCGAACATAACATCGTCCTGAAAAGAGAAGTGAAACAGGTGGACTGGCTTCAACCCTCCGCGTTTACGCTATTTGAATTAAAATGGCTGCCGGGTAATATTGCCAGGATCGACCTGAATAGTTTTGGCAACCGCAAGATCGTAGACACTTTTCTTACTGTATTGCCGCAATTGCAAAAGGCCAAAGCCATCATCATTGACCTGCGCAAGAACGGCGGGGGTAATTCCGACCATGCTGCTTCCATTCTTTCTTATTTTACCAACAGCGATTCGATCAGGGGCAGTAAATGGTTTACCCGCGAGCATCGCGCTTCCTATAAAGCATGGGGAAGCTTTATGAAAGACAGCAAGGACAGCAGCGACTGGGCCCGCAAAGCAAGAGATTACTATTACGGAAGAGTTTGGTTTGAAGGAGGACAGATGACGGAGGCCAATCAGGCACCTGTTGATAAACGTATGCCCGGGGTTCCGCTTGCGGTTTTATTTGGACATGCTACAGCCAGCGCCGCTGAGGATTTTCTCATCATGCTGGACGGGTTGAAAGGAAGGGCCACTACCTTAGGTCAAAGAAGTTTTGCAAGTACCGGCCAACCGATTCCTTTTACCTTGCCTGGCGGGGGATCTGCCCGCATCTGCACCAAAAAAGATACCTACCCTGACGGAAGAATATTTGTGGGCGTTGGAATCAGGCCTGATATTGAAATAAACCCTACGGTAAATGATTACCTGCAACAGAAAGATCCGGTGCTCGACAGAGCAATCAATATATTGCAACGAAAGATTAAATGAGAATAATTTAGTTGAACAGTGGTTGAACGATGGTTGAACGGTGGTTGAACAGTTAATTAAAATTCATTTATCCCAGTCAAGCTCTGATTTTTTTCACTTATAACACAAAATACATCTCCAACTTTCCCCGGTCCTTGGTTTCGATCTTGCCCCGGTATTCGCAGGGATATACATCCCTGATCAATTCATAGGTATAAGCCGATACATTTATTTTGTTTGCTACCGAACAACTTTCCATCCGGCTGGCAAGGTTGACCGTATCACCCCAAAGATCAAAACTCAGTTTATCGGCTCCTACCGCTCCGCCTACCAACGGGCCGCAATGAATCCCTGCCCGCATTTCCCATTTCAATGCTGCAGATTCATTTCTCTTAGCAAGGTATTCCATCATTTGCCTGGCTGCCGTCACGGCGGCAATAGCCGGATGAACAGCCTGTTCTTTAATACCCCCGGCAGCCATATAGGAATCCCCGATGGTTTTAATTTTTTCGAGACCATTTGTGGCAATGATCCGGTCAAAAGCAGCAAATATTTCGTTGAGATCATTCACCAGTTTTTTGGCGGGGATAGTGGCCACTGCATTGGAGAAACCAACAAAGTCAGTAAACAAAACCGACACTTCCTCATAGCGTTTCGGTTCGCCGGTACCGGGCCAGAGCTCGTGTTCTGAACTTAGATCCGGTTCGGAGACATGCCACTGCACGATTTCCATTTTTTGACCACCGTCTTTAAAAAGGGCTGTCACTCTCACCGGATCAAGTGTGATTGTTTTGGCAGACAGTGGCACTGATATTATAATTTCGCCCCAGAGACATACAAGACCCGGCGATATTTCATAAGCTTCGATCCATTTAGTGTCAACTAAAAATCCTTTGAAATCATTCTTCAGCATCCCTTCGCTGTACTTCCGCATGTCTTCCCTGCCCCGCCAAACTTCGCTCATGCCCGAACCAAAACCTTTGAATTCATTGCTATAATAGTTTAAATACTTGTCCATCTGGAAATTGCCAGTCTCTTTCCAGAAATCCCACATGTCATGAAAGGCCCGCATCGCTTTTTCTTCGGCAGATCGCATTAAATGATTTTGAATGAGTGGCAAAGGTAGAATTTGAAAACAAGAATCAGCTCATCCGCAAAAAACTCATGGTCCACATTGAAATCACTGCTTGCAGATCAAATCTCTCCCCAACAATCCCTGCAAAGAATTTCCAGAAGGTTCGTTAAGCTTTTGCAAAATCAGAAAATCTGCGAGAAACTTTCTCTCGCAGATTTCCGCAGATCGTATTTTTTAGGCTTTAATTCCGGCAATCCACTTTTTCCTCACTCATACTTGTGATAATGTTGCCATCGGCAGTGATAGTAACATGGAATTTATAATTAACCAGGAAGGTAGTATTAGAGCTCATGATTCTTATCTGCTCAATATAGTATCCTGTAAACTGTTGATTCTCGAATGCCCCCGTGATCGTTCCCGGGCTTCCGCCGGAAAATCTATAGGTTTCACCCGTAACAAGACCTATCCCGGTTCCCTGGAAGCTTGTATTATAGGTCAGGGTAAAACCATGTTCGTTATATACAAGCTGGTCAACAATTTTTATTGATCCCGTTAATGCCACTTCTTCGCCATCCCCCCCATTGGCACAGGATACATAAAAACTGCGTTCATAAGGCAGAGCCTCCACGCTGTTACTCACCTGTGCTGAAGAATTTTGTTGGGTCACAGCTTGCAGCGATTGATCCGGGCCGGCAATATCACCATTGTTTTTACTGCAGGAAAATAATAGGGGCAGGACAGACAAGGCCAGTAAATATTTGCTGAATAATCCTGGCTTCGGAGTTTGATTGACATTTTGCATGATAAGGTTGATTTAATGAATGAAAAATGGTACCCGTTATATTAAGGGTGTGTGAAAGTAATGGACTAAGCAAATTCCGCTGGCAGCTAATGTTCAGATACTGCCGGGTCCTGCTTGCAATTGCATTTTTATTGAGTAGGAAAATATTGGGGATACGCTATCTCACAGATGAGCTATTGTTCACTGTCAAACTACTATCCACTAGCTACCAGTTGCTGGTGGAACAATATCAAGTTCCCGGATTTGCTTTTTATAAGCAGCTGGCATCACAAGGGATTTCAAAAATCCATCCATTTTTATTCTGCGGCTGAGTTTATATATGGCCAGAATGCCCCGGAGCCAGCCGGGCCCTCCCAGTTGCAGTAATTGTTTTACATGGACGGGAACTACTAATTTTTGCGATTCCTTTAGTATGAGATAACGCATCCACCCGAGATGTTTA
>DASUMO010000426.1:0-6164 GCA_036277695.1 Chitinophagaceae bacterium | reverse complement strand
GCTAAATCAAAATTCTCTATACTTATCCGCCAGCCCGCTTTCGCCTGGCTTTCCAGTTCCTGTTCTACTTCTTCTTCCACCACCCTGGCTTCCTGCTTTTGCCCCAGCCGGAAAACAGCACCCGTATGTTGCAATACCAGGTCCTGCAGATCAATGACCCGGTTGGTGAAATCAAAGCCGTTTGGTTTTACAAGCAGAGAGCCAATCGCAAGTGTTCCATACGTAGCCGAAACATCATTGTTATAAGTAAGCCTGGTTGACCGGATGTCCAGTTCATTAAAAGCAAGCTGCATCACGATAGGCTCCATTGCCTCGAGACTGTCTTTTATTTCAGGTTCCGGAGTTGCCAGGGGCTTTGACTGGTTCACACTGGCGATTAATCCGCTGATCGTTGTTTGTGGAACATCAAACTGCAAACGGGCAGGATCAAAATAATCAATACGCGCATCCAAATGTTCCACCCAGGCAACTACATCACTGCCCGTAACTATATCTTTATAAAGAAGACGTACTTTATCCAGTTTCAATGCCCGGAGTGTAATGGCCGAGCCGCTGGTATCGGCAGCGATGACACTATCCCTGGGTGCAAAAGCATCCACGATAAACTGGAAATTAAATTGAGTGTCGGGTAAATCGCGCCTGATCTTGGCCGTAATATTTTCGAAACTGATGCTTTCAATGATCGTTTCATTTTGAGTGATCAGTTGCCATAATTTAATATCAGCATCCACTCTTCCCCCTGAAAGTAAAGTGTCTTTTTGCCGGTCTTCCACATAAATATCCTGTAACACGATGTTCGAGGGATAATAAAAACGCATACTACGCACCTCAACTTTTGTGTCAAGCCTGGTTTCAAGCCAGGCCACTATTTTTTTTCGAAGCAGGTTCTGTACCGGGCCGGTTTGCAACAGGAGCAGGATAACCAGGAAAAACAAAGTCGTATACAGGACTATTTTCGCCATAATCCTGGCAACCCTGGCGTTGCGATTTTTCTTCTTTTTATCCTGGTTCATAGAAGAGAGGCTGGAATTATTCGTGGATATGCTTAAAGTAGAAAATATCGTGCTATAAAGAGGATAAGAACCTGAAAGTGAGTGACACCTTGTGGAAACCCTTCTTCTTTGCATTTTGACCCATTAAGAGGAAAAAAGGGGTGGATTTTTTTACGTCATTTTTCCCGGTGTGGTCATTTTTACCCATTACAGGTTAAGGAAATCTATAATGCTTTGCAAAATTGAATTGCCCGGGTTTTCGCTACCTTACCCGTTAAATCGCGCTTGCTATGTATCAGGCCAAAATTGCCGGGATCGGCATGTATGTTCCATCCAACGTTGTTACCAATAATGACCTGGTCAAGGTAATGGATACCAGTGATGCCTGGATACAGGAGCGAACGGGGATACTGGAAAGAAGATATGCCACCCGCTATGAAGACACGACGGCTACCATGGGCGCCGAAGCGGCTAAAATCGCTATCCAGCGGGCTGGCATTCAACCACAGGATATAGACTTTATCATTTTTGCCACGCTGAGCCCGGATTATTATTTTCCCGGCTGCGGGGTGCTGGTGCAGCGAATGCTTAACATGAAGGAAGTTGGGGCGCTTGATTTACGTAATCAATGCAGTGGTTTTTTATATGGTCTCAGCGTAGCTGACCAGTTTATCAAAACAGGAATGTATAAAAATATTCTGCTCATCGGTTCTGAAATACATTCCTATGCACTTGATTTCAGTACAAGAGGCAGGAATGTTTCCGTCATTTTCGGGGATGGAGCTGGCGCAGTTGTTTTACAACCAACAGAAAATAAAGAACAAGGTATCCTGAGCACACATCTGCACAGTGATGGACACGAGGGAGAGATCCTGAGCATGGCCAATCCCGGCTTTCATGCAGGCAGGTTCTGGCCCGAAAAAAAACCAAAGCAACCCGATCAACCCTATGGTGGCATGTTTATCACACAGGATTTGTTAGATAAGGATGATCTCTATCCCAATATGGATGGTCCCGCGGTTTTTAAGAAAGCCGTCATCAAATTTCCCGAAGTGATCATCGAAGCACTGGAGGCCAATGGCTATAAAGCTGCTGATCTTTCATTGCTGATTCCCCACCAGGCCAATCTCCGGATCTCGCAGTTTGTGCAGCATAAATTAGGCTTAAAGGATAACCAGGTATATAACAATATCCAGCAATATGGCAATACTACGGCTGCTTCGGTCCCGATTGCGCTTTGTGAAGCCTGGGAAAAAGGTAAAATAAAGGAAGGTGAGCTGGTTTGCCTGGCAGCATTCGGTAGCGGCTTTACCTGGGCCAGCGCATTAATTAAATGGTGAACTCACTTGTTAGATTTTCTTTCCTTTCTATTAGCCCGATCACAAAGATTGCAACGGTACCGGTATACAATTCATCCTTTCAATAAATAAGTTTCGATGATCAAAATAGCGCTGATCACTTTCCTTGTTTTCGCCACAGGTTCCGGGTTCACGCAAAGCGGGAGCTGGAGCATAAAACTGGATGGAAAAACCATACTGGCAACCGGCACAGAAAATGAAAAACTGAATGTGCGGAAGATCACGAACAAAAGCTGGAAAGGCAAAGGCAAGCTGGAAATCCGTTTCCGGGAAAATGAGCCGGCTGTCTGGCGTCGTAGTTTTTTATTGGTTGATGAAAATGAAAACCAGCTATTGTCAAAAGACAGTGTTACGTATACCAGCATCAGGATTGAGGCGCTTCGCAAATTATTTTTGGGTAAAAAACAGGTTCGCATTTATACTGTGGTTGCGCCACTTGATCCCACGATTGCCATCAGGATGCGTAGGTTACATTTATGTACCTTGCAGCTCCCCTGACTATGCGACATATTATTTATATCATCAATCCTGTATCAGGTACCCGTCCCAAAACGGATCTGCAAATCCTGATCCGGCAAGCCAACCAGCAACAGAATATTCCTTTTCTTATTTTTCCATCGGTGGCCAGCGGGGATTATTCTTTCCTGCTTCCGATTATTGAGGAAAAAAAAATCACAGATATCGTTATCGCCGGCGGGGATGGAACCGTAAGCCAGGTAGTAGGTCACCTGATGAATAGCAATGTAAATTTCGGTATCATCCCCTGTGGTTCAGGGAACGGCCTGGCTTTTACGGCTAAAATTCCAAAGGACCCGGCCCGGGCGCTGGAAATTGTTTTCAAAGGCCAGGCCAGCGCCATCGATGGTTTTAAAGTCAACCAACATTTTGCCTGCATGCTCTGCGGTTTGGGATTCGATGCGAAAGTCGCCCATGATTTTGCCCATCAACCCAGGAGGGGACTGGCCACTTATGTAAAACAGGTAATAAAGAATTTTTTTGCTGCGGGAACCTATTCATTTTCCCTGGATTTACATAACAATCATTTTAAAACGGAAGCTTATTTTATCAGCGTAGCCAACAGCAACCAATTCGGAAATAATTTTACCATCGCTCCCCGGGCCAGCCTCTCTGATGGACTACTGGATATCGTAATTGTAACAAACCAAAGTAAATTCAACCTGCTGCTCCAGACTTTCAAGCAGATTCGCGGTATGAACAAATTGCAGAAAGAAGCGAGAATCGATAAGGATAAAGGGGTGATTTATTTCCAATCAGAAAAACTCTGTATTCATAATTTATCCGAAGCTCCCCTGCATGTGGATGGGGACCCGGTAGAAACCCCGGAGAAGCTGGAAATCGAAATCATGAAGAAATGCTTCCGCCTTATTCAGCCCTGAGCGTATCAACAGTTGCAACCGGTTGTAATAATTGCAGCAGCCGCCGGGAGCTTTCGCGGTTATAACCGGAATTTACCGAGGCCATGATATCAAACTCTTCACGCCGGGTAAGATGAAAACTGAGCGCGGCTTTATTTTCTTCTTTGTCGGCCGCATACTGGAAAGTGATCTTATGCAGGTTCCTCCCCTCGTAATCGCTATAGTAACTCAGCATATCATTCTGGAAAAATTCCATCATCTTAAACCAATTGTGCTGCAGCAATAAAAACGGTTTGGTAGCGTGATCACTGATATCATCGGAGAGATAAGGAAATTCCCACCCGCCGGCGCCGCGGTCCCTGATCTGCAGGATCAGCACCCCGCTGGTATTCTCCTTGATCCAATCGTCGAATGTTTCAATGAAACGCAGGGCTGTTTCCTGTCCATAATTATCGCGTAATCCAGCATCCATTACATCAATAACCGGCGATGAGGGTAACCATACATTTGGTAAGACGACGGGAAATGTTGCATTCATCCGCAAGGCCGTTAATATGCGAAGGCTATAAGGATCCTGTTTGGCAAAGAAAGATGTAAAATCGATGGCATCGGGATCAGTTGGGGGCATCCGCGTTGTATCCTGCCAGCCCTGCATCATAAAGCGAACGGGTTGGGTGCTGATAATCATTTTGCGGCTGTCCCGGGTAATAACCGAATTAAAAAACATCAGGGGTATGTCCGCTGCTTTTTCTGCGGCTATATAATCTTTCAGTTGCTTATCCAGGAAGCCCCTGGTATTCCGGTTCAGTTTTTCTTCGAAGGAATAACCGCGGTCCTTAACATAAGTATATGGCCCGATATGGAATTTTTGTGCAGGCGCTATCAGGTCGCGGGCTACAAAAGAGGAAAATAAAGGATTGAGAAGGTCGCCGGCAATTTCATCCACATATTTCTTATCCTGCAGGCGGATGGGCTGACCGTTTTGTTGACGCAGGTATAATTCCCGGAAATAAGCGGCGCCGATCATGCCTCCCGAAGCGCCGGAGATCAGGAAAATTTTTTTCATGATCGCCCCGTTGGTAATACTGTCCAGGTGTTGCAGTACACTCATGGTAAAAGTAGCGCTGCGATGTCCTCCGCCACTGGTATTGGCGAGTACCAGGAAAGGCTTATCACTATCCTGTTTCTCTTTCCATCTTTCAAGAATACCAATCATGTTTTGCTTATCAGCCTCGATATTGGCCGGGCTGGCAAGGGCCAAAAGGGATTCCTTACTGTAAGAAGGCCTTTCATCTTTATTTGTATAATTTAATCCATAGGCCTTATTGCGGGGGTCAATCCAATCCAGTTTATAAAAGATATTGAGCAGGAGTACAAGTCCCAGGAGGTAAGGTATGCTCCAGCTTTGCAGAAAATAACTGAAAGCGCCGGCTACCCCGATCAGGATGGAAAAAAAAATGGTGATACTGGCAGCTGCCGGGATCTGGAAAAATGGATTTTCCTGGAAAAACCCGATAATGACAAGAAATACAAAGGCGGCAAACACGGAAATGATGGCTGCGAAATGGTGGCGTTTGAAAATAGAATCAATAAACTGCTGTGTATAATGTGAAACATCCCGGGTGCGGCGAAATCGCCGGGGCGATTCAAAATACCATTCCACTTTCATCAATGGCCCGCCGAAATACACTTCTTTTACCGGATGCAGGTGCGAAATATAAGAATCAGGATTGGTGATCATGGGCATCATACGGCGCAGGATGGAACGGTCGGCTCGAAAAAAATAGATAAATGAAACAGCAAGGATAAACAGTAGGCCGCTCAGGAAGCCTCCCACCAGGAAAAGGATCTCCGTAACACTGATCAGTTCCTTGTAATGATCAAAATGATAGGCTTTGAAAAAATAAAACACCAGGAAAACCAGTGGTATGATCGAGTTATTGATACAATATTTTAAAAAGGGATTGGTGGTAGCCGCCATGAAACGGAAATGCCGGCTGAACAGGATAAAGGTGGAAATATTCCAGCTCATGATAAACATCCCGATGGCCATTCCCACGATCGCCGAACTGATGGAATTCACATTGCCCAGGTATTCAGGTGCCAGGTATAAGGAGTCGGCCCCAAAGGTTTTCATGAACGATCCATTGACCGTACTGAAAAGAATAAACCAGAAAACCAATAAAACCTGGTATTTCCTGAAATGCAGGAACAGCAGTTGGATGGGAAACGAATAATAAAATCCGTGCAGCCAGGCTTTCATAAGAAAGATAGTTTCAACTTAAAAGTAATCATTCTTGTCTGCACCTCAAATAAGCGCTCGTTAACTCTTTTCTATTCCCGGTCGTTTTTCTAACATAAAAAGGTTCCAGACAAATGATAACAATAAGAACATAGCTACTAACTGGTGCAATTGAGCCAACCACTCAAATGTTCCC
>DASUMO010000425.1:0-11862 GCA_036277695.1 Chitinophagaceae bacterium | reverse complement strand
GGAAAAATTATTCTCCGCCACCACCAAATTTAAAGATCCCGGTCAGGCCAATATGACCCAGCGTGGAACCATCTTTGGAAAGTGCATTGTAGTTGAGGGCAACCTGGAACTTTGATCCATTGTAACCAATCTGTGGTTGGTAACAAAAAGCTCCTTCGCTGTCGCCATTTCCAGTAAGAATTCCATAACCTGCCTGGGCACCGATAAAGAAGGTGGTGGTAGGATAAACTCTTACACCGGCAATGATGGGAATAAGACCGGCACTTTCGAACTCAATCTCACCGAAAGGAGGTACATCCACCGTCTTACCAAAGAAATTGGTATAACCAGTAGTGATGATACCGGAGAATTTTTCGGAGAAATTATATTCACCCTGGACTTCAGCGCCGATTCCAAAGGAATGCGTATCACCGAAATCGCCTACCGGTAGGCCAACGCGCAGACCGGCGCCAAACGTGAACTGTGCATTTGCACCAAGGAAACCAGCAACAACAAATGCTGCCGCTAAAAAGATTTTTTTCATAAAATGTGTTTTGGGTTTTTAATTTAATCCGGCGCAAACATACTAGCCAGAAACTACATTTCAAAGTTTCAACTATTTAAAGAAAGCTAAAAATGGCAGTTATAAACATCGGTGGAAAAATAGATTGCTAGTAATAATGCTAATCATGCTGCGTATTTACACTTGCAGTGTATCGTAGATTTAATAAACGGGACTAAAAAATAAATTTCAAAATTATTTTTCCTGCATAAACGGATACTGATAATCCACAGGTGGGTTATAGGTTTCTTTGATGGTTCTTGCACTCAGCCAGCGATAAAGATTGAGGATGCTGCCGGCTTTATCATTGGTTCCACTGGCCCTCGCGCCTCCAAAAGGCTGCTGTCCTACTACGGCACCGGTAGGTTTATCATTGATATAAAAATTCCCGGCAGCATGCCTAAGCTTATTGGTCGCCAGTTCAATAGCAGCCCGGTCCTGGGCAATAACAGAACCCGTCAACGCATACGGTGAAGTGGTATCAACCAGCTCCAGGGCTTTTTCAAAACTATTGGCCGGGTAAATATAAACCGTCAATACCGGTCCGAAGATCTCTTCGCACATGCTGATATAGCGGGGATCCTTGGCTTCAATAACAGTAGGTTGTATAAAGTAACCTTCTTTCTTATCACACTTACCACCTGCCCATATTTCAGCTTTTTTATCTTTCCGGGCATTATCAATATAGGATTTGATCTTATCAAAACTTTTCTCATCAATTACGGCATTCACAAAATTGCTGAAATCTTCAACGCTGCCCATACGTAAACCTTTTACACCTGCTACCAGTTTCTTCTTTACTTCTTCAGCCAGGTTGGAAGGAATATAGGCCCGCGAAGCGGCGGAACATTTTTGTCCCTGGAATTCGAAAGCGCCACGCAACAGGGCAGTCACCACTACATCGGGGTTGGCACTCTTATGTGCGATGACGAAATCCTTCCCGCCTGTTTCACCCACGATGCGTGGATAAGATTTATACATGGCCATGTTTTTACCAATCGTCTCCCACATATTGTTAAACACCCCGGTAGAGCCGGTAAAATGCACCCCGGCAAAATCCCGGTGATTGAAACAAACTTTTCCTATTGTGGGACCATCTACATAAATCAGGTTGATCACGCCGTCGGGCAGACCTGCTTCTTTTAAAATCCGCATGAACATTTGCGCAGCATAGACCTGGGTATTGGCAGGCTTCCATACTACAACATTACCACACATGGCTGCGGAAGTAGGCAGGTTCCCACCGATGGCCGTAAAATTAAAAGGAGTTATCGCCAGCACGAATCCTTCAAGCGGACGGTATTCCATCCGGTTATGCATACCCGCACTACTGATAGGCTGCTGCTTATAGATCTCGGAAAGAAAATGAACATTAAAACGAAGGAAATCGATCAGTTCACAAGCAGAATCTATCTCGGCCTGGAAAACATTCTTACTCTGGCCCAGCATGGTGGTTCCGTTCATGTAAGGCCTGTATTTTGTTGCAACCAGGTCCGCAGCTTTTAAAAAAATAGCTGCCCTCTCCTCCCAGGACATGGATGCCCATTCATCCTTAGCCGCCAGCGCAGCTGCTATTGCCTGCTCAACATGTTTTTGTTCGCCTGCATGAAAATAGCCCAGGGTATGGGCAATCTCGTGCGGGGGATGCATCGCCTTTTTTTTATTGGTACGAACTTCTTTACTGCCGATATACATCGGCACATCTATCTCCTCTTTCTTTAATTCAGCCAGCACCTGTTTCAATCTCTTACGTTCAGGTGAACCCGGTGCATAGGAAAGAACGGGCTCATTGACAGGCATGGGATAAGAGAAAGTTCCTAAACTCATAAAAAACCCTCCAAACCTCCCTGGAGGGAGGCTTTTTGTATAATTAAATGTGATTTTATCTTATTTAATACCATCTCAAGATCGCTGAATACCTCTTTATTTGTAAATCGAACAACGTTAATTCCGCTGTCTTGAAGATTTTTTTGCCGAATTTCATCATTTGCCTGGACTTCCGTGTTATTGTGAATTTCACCATCAAACATTCCTCCTTTAATAAATGGACCCGTGCCATACTAATCCTGAATTTTTAGTGAAATTTAATTTTTTCAGGTATTAAATTTAAGTCCCCTTCAGGGGGATTTAGGAGGTTGTATTTTCCTTTTCACTCATGAGGTAAGCCTTGATAAATCCATCCAGTTCGCCATCCATCACCGGCTGCACATTACCCACCTCGTAATCCGTACGATGATCCTTGATCATTTTATAGGGATGAAATACATAGGACCGGATCTGGCTGCCCCATTCGATCTTTTTCTTTTTGCTGTTGGCCGCATCCTTCATCTCATTCCGTTTCCGCAACTCTTCTTCATACAAGCGGCTTTTCAACATGGTCATGGCCTTCTCCCGGTTACCCAACTGCGTTCTTTCCGTTTGGCAAACCACGACAATACCCGTAGGTATATGCGTGAGCATGACTTTGGTTTCCACTTTGTTTACATTCTGTCCACCGGCGCCCCCGCTTCTTGCGGTTTCCATTTTTACTTCCGAATCTTTTACTTCTATATTGATGGTATCATCCACGAGCGGATACACGAATACCGAACAAAAGGAAGTATGCCGCCGGGCATTACTGTCAAAGGGTGAGATACGCACCAGCCGGTGCACGCCGCTTTCAGCTTTCAGGAATCCATAAGCGAATTCCCCGTCAAACTGTAGCGTTGCGGTCTTGATACCGGCCCCATCTCCCCAAACCCAATCCAGTTCCGTCACTTTCCAACCCTGTTTCTCGCCATACATGCGATACATCCTCGCCAGCATTTCGGCCCAGTCCTGGCTTTCGGTTCCACCAGCTCCCGAATTGATCTGCAAAACAGCGGGCAATTCATCCTCCGGTTCATTCAGGGTTGCTTTAAATTCGGCATCATCCAGCAGGCCCAGGGCCTTTTCATAGGCTTCACTGGTCTCTTCTTCCGTAGCATCGCCCGCCTTCCAGAAATCGTAGAGTACGGCAAAATCTTCCACACCCATTGCCGCGGTGTCGTAAAGTTTTACCCAGTACTCGTTCAGCTTGATATTTTTGAGTATCTCTGTTGCGCGTTTATTATCATCCCAAAAACCGGGACTCAGCGAAAGTTGTTTGTCTTCTGCGATTTTATGTTGCCGGTTATCGACGTCAAAGAAACCTCCTTATCCCGGCAATGCGGGACCGCATATCCTGTAATTTTTCCTGTGTCATAGTGGGCGCAAAGGTAAGGAAGTTTGGGTTTTGAATGAATTGTCAGGAACCCCAGCCCTTCTTTTCCCGATCCTCCCCGATCCTGTTAATAAGACCGGTTATGGTGTAAAGTTTGCAGGCTTTTATCCGGAGCAACCTGCCGTCGGGAGGCGGTTGTTACCATTTGGCAAATTTTCACATTTCAGTTCATTATTCTTCGGTAACTTTTAATAGTGAAACACCACAGCTATTTATTCATCTGTGCCTGCTTTCTTTCCCTGTCGGCGGGCGCCCAGGACCTGAATGGATTCTGGAAAGGCACACTGAGTATGCAGGGCTGCTTCCCTAAGAATAATATCGAATTGCAGATCACGATGACCGAAGGCTCAGCCCTGGGGGATTCCTACCATTACCAGGATATTGATAATTATGTCAAGAAAAAGTTTGCAGGCAATTATGACCGCCCCAATAAACGTTTATCCCTGCAGGAAGGGCTTGTGACCACTTATCATATCCCTTTTCGCTGCGTGATCTGTGTAAAGGCTTTTGACCTTGTTTACAGCAAGGCCGGGAATATAGAAACCCTGAGCGGGCAATGGGATGGCTATGTTCTTAACAGCGGTTCCAGTTGCAGCGGGGGAAGTATAATCCTGACCAGGATCAAAGAATCGGCTTTTAAAGAAGTACCTGAAATAAAAGTGGATACCGGCACCTTAAGGCTGGACTTTTATGATAATGCTGAAATAGATGGTGACTCGATTACGGTAAGGGTAAACAACCAGGTCGTTTTGTCCAACCAACGGTTAACGGGTAAGGCACTTACCACTTATATCAAAGTTGACCAGAACCAGACCTTTCATGAAGTTGAAATGATTGCTGAAAACCTGGGCAGCATTCCTCCTAATACAGCCGTGCTGATTGTAACTGCGGGCGAACAACGCCACCGGCTTTCGCTGAGTTCCTCCGAATCCAAATCGGCTAGAATCCGCTTTGTATACGATCCCCCCGGAAAAGATAAACCAGCAGTCCGGGATCTTTCCACCCTCTATTAATGGTTGTTCATTTTCTTTTACCGCTACCTGAATTCCTAATTCTACCTATTCTTAATTTATTTTAACAAGTGGGTCCGCCTATCCTTCTGTATTCACAATCCTATACAGGTTCAATATTTTCGCGCATCATTAATCACCTGCTTATGGCGGGTCCAAACCTTATAATATGAAAAAGTGGATCTTATTTACCGCTCTGTCCGTTCTCTTATTTTCCTGTGAAAAAGAAAAGCAGGAATGCCCGGGTTCTACCGAAAAAATTTTCAACCTGGTTGATTTCTCACGCATCACTGCAGGAGAAACATTTAAAGTCAATATCGTAAAAGGAGCCAATTTCAGCATTAAAGCAAGGGGTTGCGCCAATGACCTGGCCGATCTGCAAATGACCATAGGAAACGGCGAAACGCTGGATATCCGTTACAATAAGTTTAAACACAATCGATACCGGATTGATTTCACCATCACCATGCCGCACCTGGTTTCTATTATTGCCTCGGGTGCCTCTGATTTTACAATTGATGGTTTTGGTGGACAACCTTCAGTGCTGCGCACAGTATTATCCGGAACTGCGATTTGCAAACTGAATGGAACCGGTATTAATTCAGCTTTTGATCTCTCGGGTACTTCAAAACTTACTGTTACCGGTGAAACATTAAGTTTTTATGGAACAGCCTCCGGCGACAGCCGTGTTTATGGTTACGGCCTCAATGCCAACGAAGTGGATATCGTGGTTTCAGGCACATCCAAAGCCTGGGTTAACCCCCTGCAGACTATTTATGTACTGGGCTCAGGTGACAGCAGGATCTATTATAAAGGAAACCCGGCAGAAAAACATTTCATGCTGAGCGGAACCAGCCAGGTGATCAAAGAATAAATATAAACGGCGATGATGTACGGTTCCGGTTTTGCAATGATTGGGGATCGTACATCATTTCATTTTCCCCGGTAATACAAAAATCGGCTTAACTTGCTTGTGTAAAACGCTGATATGTTTTGCCGGAGCTTGTTACTATCAATTCTACTCATCATTTGCCCTGAACTATTCCCGCAAGGCCGGCCTAATATTATTTATATAATGGCCGATGACCTGGGATATGCGGACCTGAGTTGTTATGGTCGCAAGGATTACCAAACTCCCAACCTCGACAAGCTTGCCGCAGCAGGAATGAGATTTAACCAGGCTTATTCCGGGTCTTCATTGTGCACACCGACCCGCACATCCTTTATGACTGGCCGCTATCCCGCCCGCACACCTGTTGGTTTGATTGAACCATTGGCCTGGACAACGAAGGACAGTGCAATTGGTCTAACACCGGATTATCCTTCACTGCCTACTTTATTGAAGAATTCAGGTTATCATACTTACCTGGTGGGCAAATGGCATCTTGGATTTAAACCGGCCTTTAGTCCGAGGCAAAATGGCTTTGAAGAGTTTTATGGTTTCCATGGCGGTGGCGTGGATTATATTTCGCACACCGATCCAAGGGGTAATCTTGACCTGTATGAAAATGAAAACCCTGTAGACAAAAACGGTTACATGACTGAACTCTTAATGAACAGGGCAATTGAAATTATTAAGCGTCCTCATCCGCAACCTTTTTTCCTGGCGCTGATGCTCAATGCGCCGCATTGGCCCTGGCAAACGACAGTACATAAACCTTACCCACTGGACGAAAAGGAATGGAGAAATGAAGGCTCAAAAGAAATATTTGCCAGTATGATGAAGAGCCTGGATGAGGCTATTGGAAAGTTACTTGACTTGCTGGACCAGCAAAAACTTTCGGATAATACTGTAATCATTTTTACCAGTGACAATGGTGGGGAGCGATTCTCAAACATGGGAATCTATAGCGGAGGGAAAGGCCATTTAAAAGAAGGAGGTATCAGGGTCCCTGCTTTTGTGCGCTGGCCGGGTAGAATACCTCCCAATAGCAGTACCGATCAGCCCGTCATTACCATGGACTGGACTGCAACTATCCTTTCTCTTGCCAGCGCCAACCCCGATCCTGCATTCCCATTGGATGGTATAAACCTGTTACCTGTATTGGCAGGCATTAAAAAAATCGTTCCCCGCACATTTTATTGGCGCATGTTTCAGCGGGTAAAAGAGAGTGCAATCCGGGATGGTGATTGGAAATATTTTAAAGATGAGAAAGCGGAATATCTTTTCAATCTTGCCAACGACCCCTCCGAAAAAAATGATCTCAGTGAAAAAGAAAAAGATCGTTTTGCAGCATTAAAGCAAAAATACATTGCCTGGGAAAAGATAGTGCTGGCACCAGTGCCTCTGCAACGCTAAAGGAAGTCTCAATTATTCCCAATTAATCATCTACTGCCCCCAGTATGTATTTCTCCCGATCTGCTCACTAAATCTCTCCTGCTTATCTTTGCCGCTTACCATTGTTGTATTGATGTTTAAAGGAATCAGGCAAGTTTATCAATATTTCCTGCAGGGGCTGCGTGTGAGGCTAAGCCGGGTACAATTCATCATGCTCGTCGCCGCCTTGGTAGGGTTGGTTTCAGGCCTGGCGGCAGTGGGATTGAAAACGCTGGTGCACTATTTACAACAAAGCATTGAAACGATGCCTGTGTCCAGGTTTGCCTATCTCTTGTTCCCGGCCATTGGTTTAGTGGTAACCGTATTTATCGTCCGGTATTTTTTTAGCAACCATATTGAAAGAGGAATCGCGATGGTACTCCGGTTTGTTGCCCGTGGTTCTGCGTTTATACCATTCAGGCATACCTACCAGCATATCGTTACAAGTTCTATTACCGTTGGAATGGGTGGTTCGGCAGGATTGGAAGCGCCTATTGTGGCCACCGGGTCGGCAATTGGCTCCAACCTGGCGCGGGTAAGTGAGCTCAATTATTCTGAACGATCCCTGCTCATCGCCTGCGGGGCTGCTGCGGGTATAGCTGCCGTATTCAACGCACCGGTAGCCGGCGTCATTTTTGCCATCGAAGTTTTATTGACTGAAACCATTGTCAGTTATTTTATTCCCCTGATCATTTCCTCGGTTATCGGGGTATTATGTTCAAAGATCATCCTGGCTGAAAATATCCTGTTCAATTTCACACTCAAGCAAAATTTCGATTATACCAATACTTTTTTTTATATCCTGCTGGGGATCGCTGCTGGTTTTGTGTCGTTATATTATGCCCGGCTTTATAAAAGGACGGAGCATACATTAAAGCAATGGAAGATCAACAACTATGTAAAAGCGTTAGCTGGAGGCTTCATGCTGGCAATGCTCTTCTTTATATTTCCTCCCTTATTTGGTGAAGGTTATGAAAGTGTGAAGCTGGTGGCAGGCAGCCAGTTTTACAGTTTGACAGAAAACACGAAGTTGTTTGAATTACTGGGTGAAAACTGGGGATTGATCGCATTCACAGCGTTGACTTTCTTATTGAAACCGCTGGCAGCGGCCATCACGATTGGGAGTGGTGGCAACGGGGGTAATTTCGCTCCTTCCCTTTTTACGGGATCTTATTTGGGCTTTACATTTTCCCGGCTTTTAAACAATACACCCTGGTTCAAGATCCCTGAAAGTAATTTTAGCCTGGTAGGAATGGCGGGTGTGCTGAGTGGTGTCATGTACTGCCCTCTGACTGCCATTTTTCTTATTGCCGAGATTACCAATGGTTACGAACTCTTTATTCCCCTGATGATTGTTTCATCGATCTCCTTCTTTATTGTCAAAAGCTACGAGCCTTTTTCCATGGAAACCAAAAAACTGGCGCTGGAAGGAAATATTTTTACGCACAAAAAAGAAAAGAATATCCTTACGTCTATTAACCCGGCCGACATCATCCAGGATACCTATTCCAGCATCGCCATTGACAAAAAACTAACGGAACTGGTTGAAATAATCAAGCAGAGTGATAAAAATATCTTTGCCGTTCACGATGCCCGCGACCGATTTGCCGGAATTATCGAACTCAATGACATCAAGCGAAAATTATTTGACCCCTCGCAGTTTGAAAAAACAACCATCCGCTCGCTGATGAAAAAACCAGCCGCCCTTATCGCGGATGATGAAAACATGCATAGCATCATGGAGAAATTCGATGTCACACAAAGCTGGTACCTGCCGGTGCTGGATAAAGAAAAAAAATTCAAAGGCTTTATTTCAAAGTCCAGGCTGTTCAATAAATACCGCGAACTATTGTCGCAGCAATCAGATCTGTATGAATTCTAAAATAAAAATGGAGTTTAATCCGGGAACTGTGACTTATCAATATTGGGAATAATGCGCAACGCATTCTTATAATAAATCTTTTTCAGGATAGCATCAGGCAACCCCATCCCGTACATCGCCCAGTATGCATGGTATTTTTTATGGTAAGGGAAATATTCATCTTCGGTTTCCAAGACCCTGAAATAAGTCGCATACTCATCCGGTACCCAGCTGTCTTTTCCAAACAGGATCCGGTCCTGGTATTTTGTAAAAAACTGTTTAGCCGTACGGGGTTGTCGTCCTAATTCGGCGATGACAGCTCCAAATTCAACTACAACATTAGGCATCGCATCCAACAAACGGCCCAGTTTAGCCAGATCGTTGGGAAACCAGCCGAAATGGGCAGCGATAAAAGTGGTCCGGGAATGTTTCTTAAAAAGCCGGTGTTGTTCGGCGATCAGGGTATCAAAAGGCGCGGGATTGTTTGCATCTCTTTTACGATTCGGATGGGTGGCCAGTTCCAGCCAGCGCTCATTGCTGGCATCCATGGGATCCCAGAATGATTTGGGATCGGCGGTATGAATAATAACGGGTATTTTCAATTCACCCGCTTTTTTCCATACAGGGTCCAGCCGCGGATCATCAACCGTCACCCTTTTTCCCTGCACATCAGTAACAGAAAAACCCAGGCTTTTATAGATCTTTAATCCATTGGCCCCGTTCTTTACATCCTCTTCCAACTGCGCAGCCGCCTTTTCTCCCCAACCCGGCTCCCCCACCCGTTTAAAATCCACATTGGCAAAAACAATAAACCTGCGGGGATAATGTTGTTTGATATTCGCGACTGATTTTTTCAGGGATTCGCCAGATTGACCGCTGAGGTTAACCAATACCTGCATGTTGAGCCGATCCATCTCCTTTATTAAGGTACCAAGGTCCATCTCCGGCATGCGGAACTGGTGATTGTGTACATCAATAAATGGATATTTTGCCCGGCTTATTTTTTTACCCGGAACAACCAGTGTGCTGGGCGGGTTATATTGCTCAAAATCCATTTTACCCCTTTCCTGGGCTGCCAAATACTGCGTTCCTGCCATCAAGAGAATAATAATACACTTCTTCATAAGAACCTAGCTTAATCCCACAAATTAACTGAAATATGATAAACCGGAATACCGGTCACATAATTTCACAGTGCCGGAACAGACAATGACTTCCTTTTTATATGCCGGCTGAAAATCCAAACACCCATACTCCATTTTTTCTCCAGTCGAATGCCCCGTTCCAATGATAGTATCCCCCGGCATTCAGGTATAAATAAAAGGCATGAAATAATTTTACCTGGAGCAATTGGTTCATCATCAAACCTGTTTCATGAAAACCTTCTCCCGTTGAAACTATACGGTCGTTAGCCATCTTATTTACCAGGCTCAAATTCCCGTAGAGGAAATTATGCCCCAGGCTCAGAAAGGGCTTGCTGAAACTGGTTTCCCATATATACCAGTCAAGATCATGTTTGTAAAGCAGGCTTATATACCGGTCATTATAAAAATCATAAGGGCGCATGGTCAGAAAACCGCCCCACGCAAAATAATGCAGACCTTCGGACCGGAAGCCATTTCCCGCGAGCAGGAAGGACCTGGATAAAGGTTGTCGATCAAAGGATTTTATAATCCCCGCTTCCAGCCTGAAATTATCATTGCCCCAACGATTTATATGCTTGCGGAATGTAAATGCCGCATGCGCCCTGATATAATCGGCCCTGTACTCACCCGAATTAATCCGGCCAGTGACCAGTTTGAAATAAAGGATAGGGAATCGTGTAGGAGTAGGCAGGTAATAACCAAAAGCGGGGATTCTTTTTTCCCCGAAGGCAAACCGAACACCGACACCAGTTTCCAGGTGATCAAATGCACGCAGTGCCATGCCCCTGTACCGGAAGCCATTATCATAGCGGGTAAAAATTTCCTGTTTTGCCCCCGAAAAATCCAGCTGCCAGTATCCTTTGTGTAAATGAACATTCAGAGAAGGTCCTCTTACTTCGTCTGCCAATGATAAAATCCAGTTCCTGAAACCGGTCCGGTCCAGGTCCGGGTGTATACGGTAATTACCGGGGCTCTGATATTCTTTTTGATACCGCACTTCCACCCAGTTATCTTTTTTTCCCCCCGGAAAAAAAGTTGCTGACAGGCCGTACTTCATCACCTGGTCTTTTGTGCCATAGCCCAGCCAGCCGCCTGTTGAAAAAAAACCTGAAATCTTATCCCCCGTGTAAACTCCGAAACCAACACGGGTACCCTCATATTTATTTCGCGCCATCAGGCGGGTAATATCCAGTTCAAATTTTCCAAGCGGGAGTCGTCCAATCACCAGTTTCCCGGCAGCCGCAATTATTTTTTCTGCTTTGACTTTTTGAAAAATACTATCCATGATATGATAGGTCATGGTCTCTCGTGCGGTAATACTATCCGTCCTGAAACGCTCCCAATCACGGTTTGTATAGAGATCGACAGAATCCCCCAGCCGAACAGAATAGGTTTTATCTATTTTCAATAGTTCTTCCGGGGGAAAGCTCAGCCCGCTAATCACCGAATGACCGTTGACACTGAAACCAATCCCGGGAAAGGGATATTTATGGAAGACCAGGTCATAATTTAATTCTTTGGGGAACCAACGACCGTTTTCGATCGTATACACTTGTTCAATTTTTGACTCGCGTTCACCGGTTGCATCAGTTGAGCTACCGATAAAATGTGAAATGGCATATTTATGGGAGTGGATATAGACCACGCCTTCCAACCCATTAAATTTACTTTTAGTTTTCGGGCGGAATGCCATTATAAAAATTGTATCGCTGCCTGCTTTTATCTCATCAACCAGCCTGAACTGGTA
>DASUMO010000424.1:0-3384 GCA_036277695.1 Chitinophagaceae bacterium | reverse complement strand
CCAACAGCATCCTGGTTTTTGAAATAGAAGTAGTGGAGACAAGGTCGCCGGGATATTAATCCTGGCAACTTATTTCCGAAATGGGTTTTTGTAAAAACAAAACACCTGCAGTTTTTCCTTTTTTCATATTTCAATAACAGTAAATTCAAATATCTTTAATACCCGCCCCCTACTATTGCAGTTCATCTTTAAAATCAGCAAATGAAAAAGAACTACCTGCTCTGGGCCGCCGTATTGCTTCTGGCCGCCTGTACTAAGAAAGACCTGAGTCTGCAAAACACTGAAACCGACCTGCAAGACCTGGGTCGCCAGCCCTCGATTCAATTTTCGGAAACCGGCAGTATTGATATCGGGAATACCGGGGCAGCGGAGATCAGCGCTTTTGATCCGCTCACCGACAAACTATTCGTCGTAAATAACAGCGCCATCAATAAAATAGATGTAATTGACCTTGCCGACCCCACCCTCCCCGTATTATTAACAAGCATCCCGGTAGCATCATATGGGGGATTTGTAAATAGTGTTGCGGTGAGCGATGGTAAACTTGCAGCGGCTATTGAAGCCAGTGACAAAGTGAGTCCCGGTAAGGTAGCGGTGTTTAATACCAGCACATACCAGGAATTAGCTGTAATAACTGTCGGTTCTTTACCCGATATGGTGACATTCTCTCCAGATGGGCGATTGATCCTGACGGCGAATGAAGGCGAACCCAATCAGGGCTATACAATCGACCCCCATGGATCCGTTTCAATCATTGATGTTCAAGCCGGTTATGCAGTTGTAACGCTCGATTTTAGTTCGTTGGCCTCACAACAACAAGAATTGATGGCTAAAGGGTTTCGTATCTATGGACCGGGTGCCAGCTTTGCAGAGGATATAGAGCCGGAATATATTGCCGTTGCTGCCAATTCCCGGACGGCCTGGGTAAGCCTGCAGGAAAATAACGGGATTGCCCGTTTAGACCTGGTAACAAAGACAATCACAGATATTTTTCCCCTCGGCTTTAAAGATTTTAACCTGGCTTCCCATGCCATTGATCCCAGCGACCAGGATGGTGGTATCTTTTTTAATAGCTGGCCCGTAAAAGGAATCTATATGCCGGATGCACTGGCTGTATCTCATCATAATGGCATGCCGTTTATTTATTCGGCGAACGAGGGAGATGCCAGGGAATATACAGCTTATGTAGAAGCCCGGCGGGTCAACAGTGCATCTGTGCAGCTAGACCCTACTGCATTCCCCAATGCCGCTGCCTTAAAAACGAATGCTCAATTAGGCCGGCTTAATATAACCAGTACCCTGGGAGATAAGGATGGCGATGGAGACTATGATGAATTATATGCGCCCGGAGCCCGTTCATTTAGTATTTGGAATGGGCTGACAGGTCAATTGATATTCGATAGCAAAAATGAGCTGGATCTGCAGGCAGTAGCAGCCGGTAAATATCCTGATTCCCGCAGTGATGATAAAAGTACCGAGCCGGAAGGACTGGCCATTGGGCGGGTGGGGAATAATACGCTATTGTTTGTAGGACTGGAAAGGGCTGATGCAATAGCGGTTTATAATATCACCAACCCGGTTAAACCGGTTTTTCACCAATGGCTGAATGCAGGTATCGGGCCCGAGGGCGTTCTATTTGTAGAAGCGGAGGAAAGCCCCACTGGAAGGAGCCTGCTCATAGTAAGCAGTGAAGTGGATGGCATAATTAAAATTTACACTACGCCGGCATTTTAGAAAATATGACAGGTATTGTATAGCCACCCAATCAGGGGTGGCTTTTTTTTGAACCGCGAAAAAGCTTCTGGCGTGAATAATTGCCTGGTTAAAAAACAATGGTAAGGCCTGGATTTTGCAGCACCCATACTATGGAAAAAGAATTGTCGATAATCACGGGGTTGGCTATTCGGGCTCATGGTGATCAGCGCCGCAAGTTTGAGCCTGAGCCTTATATCACCCATCTCACCCGGGTGATGAATACCTGCCGTGAATACAGCCAGGATATAGCGTTGCTGTCTGCTGCCCTGCTGCACGATACACTGGAAGACACCACAATGACCGGTAACGAAATTTATACCGGCCTGGTACCAGTGCTGGGTGAAGTAAATGCCGGTCGCACCCTGGAGCTGGTGAAAGAACTTACCGACCAGTTTACCAAGGACAAATACCCACATTGGAACCGGCGGAAACGAAAGCAAAAAGAAGCGGAACGACTGGGCAAAACCAGTGCTGATGCACAAACAATAAAATATGCCGATATACTTGACAATAGCCTGACAATTGTAAATGCGGGTGACGATTTTGTCAGAACTTATCTTTTTGAAGGACGGGCTATTCTAAACGAAATGAAAAAAGGGAACCAGGCGCTTCGCGAACGGGTTATACAGGTCGTGGAAGAATGCATTAGTACCTTGCAGGATTAATAAGTGCCCTCCTTTATATTTATTTTATTTAACTACTTGTTAATTGAACAGCGAGGGCTTTGCCTTAACAGGTAACGGCATAGGATATGAGAGTATCTATCCAAAAAACAAGGTTCCATCCTATGAAAAACAAGTTCCTGTATTTGTTCATTTCACTGCTGGTTTTCTTTCCTGCATTTACACAGACACCTGTTTCATCTTTTAGTTCAGGCAAGGATGCTTCCCACATTGCAGCGCAAATTGTGAAGGCTGCAGGCCGTGACGCCAATTTCCTGGTTAAGGCGGCTAATGTTCCGAATGCCGCGGCAGTCTTATATAAGGGGAAACGTTATATTTTTTATAATCCCGGTTTTATTGAAAAGCTGACGCGTCTTACAGGCACACCTTGGGCAGGAATCAGTGTGTTAGCCCATGAAATAGGTCATCACCTGCATACCCATGTCGTGAACGGGAAAACTATTCCTATGGGATCGGAACTGGAAGCCGATAAGTTTTCCGGTTTTGTTCTTCAGAAAATGGGTGCCAGCCTGGAAGAAGCGCAGGCCGCCATCAAAATGCTTGCAACTACCAGGGCTACCCGCACCCATCCTGCCCGGGATGATCGTTTATCTTCGATAGCCTCGGGTTGGAATCATTCTGCAGGACTATCACCTGTTATCGCCAGTTCATCTTCAACAATTGAACAGCGTTCAATTCCCGTAAACAAGCCAGTGCTTTTAGACGAGAGTCAAATTCTGGCAGACATTGTGTTCAATGCCGATCCCGGGTCGCGTTATTACCTGACAAGCCGCTATAATGTAGTTACTGTCAGGAACGAAAAGATCTACAATATTGGAAAACTGGCAAGATTGAAAAATAGCAATTACCCGTATATGATTTATGACAATGATGTCAATCACTTATTTATTGAATCCTCCGGCAAGATCGTTAACAAACGGGGCAATGAAATTGGAAAGTTCCAGGC
>DASUMO010000423.1:0-4943 GCA_036277695.1 Chitinophagaceae bacterium | reverse complement strand
ATCGGCGCACCTGCATTGGGGCAACCCATTTTTCAGCCTTCGCAACAGGGTATGCCCGTTTCCGTGGGCACAATCGGGATGAATAATGATATCCAGGATCACGTGGAAGTGGAAGAGAGTCTCAACATCATGGATAAGGAGAAAGAGCTGATCATTAAAGCGCTGAAAAAACATAAAAGCAAAAGAAAAGATGCCGCGCTGGACCTGGGCATCAGTGAACGAACCCTGTACCGGAAGTTAAAAGAATATGATATTGAAGAGTAATGAAGGCAGTTAAGAAAATAATCCTCCTCTCCCTTGCTGTTGCAGGATTCATCCTTTCATTCGTGAATACAGGCTGCAGGGTGCAATATAAATTCAACGATGCTTCGATACCCGATACCATCAAAACGATCAAGATCAATTTTTTTGAAAACAAGGCCCGCTATATCAATCCCCAGTTAAGCCCCCGGCTCACCGATAAGCTCCGTCAGAAATTTATTAGTCAAACCCGTTATACCCAGACCAATAATGATGATGCCGACTGGATCATTGACGGGTATATTTCTGAATACAGCTTCTCCACCTCGGCCATCTCCGGACAAAGGGAGGCTGCAAACCGGCTTACAGTAGCTGTCCATTTTACTATTACAGGAGGAAAAGTGGAACAACCCCTGGATTATGATGTTACACGTAATTTTGAATTTTCAGCTTCCCAATCCCTGCAGCAGGCGGAAGCCAATTTGCTGGATGAAATGATCCGCGGTCTCACCGACGATATTTTCAACAGGCTTTTTTCTCAATGGTAATAACTTTACTGCCGATGAAGAATGCATTGAATCAACTGGCTTATGCAGTTCTGCAAAAAAATTCCCTGCAGGAATACAACCTGGGAGAGCTAAAGCAACTTGCCAACAGACATCCTTATTCATCGGCCCTCCAACTCCTGCTGGCAGCGAAGCTGCAAGCTGAGGAGGATATGGAATTCCCTTCGCAACTGCAAATAACTGCACTACATATCCCTGAAGCCGCAAGACTTGAGCATATATTGACCCAAAAAGGATCTGTGCAGGTGGAAAGCAAAAAAAAGGAAGAGCAGGCTACCAGCCAATTGATATCTATCCCTGAACCTGTAACAACTACCGAACCAATTAAAGAATTTATAAACGAGAATCCGACACTTCCTGCCCCGGAACAGGGGAAAAAGGAAGAGTTTAGTTTCGGCCTGGAGCTTACCCCGGTTGAGACCCCGATGCCTGAAGAACCCTTTAAAGAATTAATAAGCGATAACCCGCCAATTCCTGTATGGGAACCCGAAAAAAAGGAAGAGTTTTCTTTTAACATGGAGATTCCCCCGGTTGAAACGCCGATTTCAGCTGAACCCTTTAAAGAATTAATAAGCGATAACCCGCCAATTCCTGTATGGGAACCCGAAAAAGCCGAAGAACCTTTTCTCAACCCGGTAATGCCCCCCAATTATCACAACCTGCCAGGTCAATCTGAAAACAAATTGGGGGCTGATACGCCTTCCTTTAAAAACCTGGAGCCAGGGAAATTGGAACAACACGTTTTACCATCTGAAATGGAAATTCTGGAACCAGGTGTGAATGATACGGAAAACGATGAACCAGGGCATGACATGCCGGTATTAGAGATCCCTGTACTAAAAATGGAGCAAATCGATCCTCAAACAGCAGAGATCAGTTTCGAACCCTATCATACAGTTGATTATTTTGCCTCCCAGGGCATCCGGTTCAGGGAAGAAGAAAAACCCCGGGATAAATTTGGCCAGCAGTTAAAGAGTTTTACGGAATGGCTAAAGTTATTGAAAACCGCACCTGTTGCTGAAACGGCTGTTGGGAGCACTCCTGCCGCCGAAGAAAAAGTGGAGCAATTGGCTGCCCATTCTCTTGCCGACCGGGAGGTAGTTACGGAAGCCATGGCCGAGGTCTGGGAAAAGCAGGGAAAACATGATAAAGCCCTCGCTATCTACCACAAATTAAGTTTGCTCAATCCCTCTAAAAGCTCTTATTTTGCAGCCAAAATTGACCAATTAAAGCAAACCTGATATGACGATTTTATTTGTGATTCTGATCATCCTGGCCTCTGTGATCCTTGGCGCTATCGTATTGATTCAAAACCCTAAAGGAGGTGGCCTGGCAGGTAATATCGCAGGATTCAGTAACCAGTTCATGGGTGTGAAGCAAACTACTGATGTATTGGAAAAAGGTACCTGGCTTTTTGCCGGTATCATCGCTGCCCTCTGCATCGTTTCCAGCATTTTTATCAGCGGTGGAAGCGCCACTGATACCATTGAAAAAGTAAGCACACCCCAGCCTGTAAACGTGCCCCAGCAGCAACCCGCTAATGCAGCACCCTTCCAGCAAGGGGGCACGCAACAGCAAAACCCCAACCCGGCTACACCCGACAGCAACTAATAATTGAATTTGAATAAGACTCCGCCCTGGTCATGTTTAAACTGATCAGGGTTTTTTATTTAAATTGTTAACCCGGGACATGGAAATTGGGTATAAGAACGATTAGATTTGGACCCTTGTTAAAATCCCTCAACCCTGTAAAATCAATTCGTTAGTAAGATGAAAAGGAAGTTCCTATTTGGTATAATCGCTGTCCTGTTATTCGCCATTGTATTTATTGCCTGGAAGTTCATGGGACCAGCGGTTTCAACGCCTTCCGGCGAATTCTTTTATATTAAAACCGGTTCAACCTATGCCGATGTAAAGGACAATCTTATCCGGCAAAAATTTATTGGGGGAGCAACCTGGTTTAACTGGACTTCGACGATCCTGAAATATGAAAAAATAAAACCCGGCCGTTATAAATTATCCAAAGGGATGAGTATCGTAGAACTGGTGAGGATGCTGCGCAACGGCAACCAAGCCAGGGTTAATTTCGTGATCACCAAAATAAGGACCAAGGAAACCCTGGCTTCCCGGGTTGGTCAATATTTTGAATGTGATTCTGCTGATATGATCCGGTTTTTGAACAGCCCGGATTCCCTGCGCCCCTTTGGTTTTGATAGCAATACTGTAATGGCTTCTGCCCTCCCCCTTACCTATACCTTGAACTGGAATATGACGGCGGGCAAAATTTTCCGCCAATGGCATACAGCCTATAAAAATTTCTGGACCGAAGAACGGATACAAAAAGCAGCTCAAAAAGGATTAAGCCCCGTTGAAGCCACCACGCTGGCCTCTATCATTGAAGAGGAGACCAATAAAAAATCAGACAAGCCCAATATTGCCAGCGTTTACCTCAACCGTATAAAAAAAGGAATGCCGCTGCAGGCTGATCCTACCGTAAAGTTTGCACTGAAAAATTTTGCACTGAAAAGGATCCTGCGGGGACACCTGCAATCTACATCCCCCTACAATACATACCGGAATACCGGCTTACCGCCCGGACCTATCTGCACACCTTCTGAAGAAACAGTAGAAGCAGTTTTGGATGCGCCATCCACAGAGTATTTGTATTTTGTAGCCAGCAGTAATTTTGACGGCACCCATGTATTCACAACAAACTACGAGGATCACCTGAAATATGCGCGCTTGTACCAGCAGGAACTGACTACTCAAATGAAGATCAGGGATTCCCTCCAAGCGCTGCAAAGTAAATAGCTATGCAAATACTTACCCGGATAAGAGATTCTGTAGCAGCCCTGCCCCTGGTAGGTCAGCTGCTCAGGAAAAGTAAGACCCTCTATTTCCCGGGTGCCCGTGGCATTCCGATATATGATGTTGTACAGTTTTTTATTCGTCAAATGCGAACAGTAGGCATGAGCGAAAGGGCATCTTCCATTGCTTTCAATTTTTTGATGGCCATCCCTCCCGCCATTATTTTTCTTTTTACACTGATCCCGTTTATGCCGATACCCAAAAGAGTGGAAGAGGAACTCTATCTCCTGATCAAGGATGTGATACCAGGCCAAAAAAACAATTCTGCACTGATTAATTTTCTACGGGATTTTATCAACAATCCCCGCAGCGGACTCCTCTCCCTGGGTTTTATCCTTTCCCTTTTCTTTTCATCAAACGCCATCATAGGCATCATGCGTTGTTTTGATAAAAATTATATAGGTTTTACCAAACGATCTGAACTATACAGCCGTTGGATTGCCCTGAAAATAACGATGATCCTTTTTCTATTTATTCTCCTTTCGGTTCTGGTCCTGATTGCGCGGGAAGAAGTATTGCAATGGTTAGGCATTACCAACAAACTGGCTATTTCCATCATCACCAATTTCCGCTGGGTCATTATTGTGTTATTGTTCTTCGCCTGTATTTCTTATATCTACAGGCATGCCCCGGCTGTTCATAAAAAATGGAAAATGATCAATCCCGGCTCTATTCTTGCGACTTTCCTGATGATCCTCTTCACCATGGGTTTTTCCTGGTATGTGAACAATTTCGGGAACTATAATGAACTCTATGGCTCCATAGGTACCATATTGATTCTCATGCTGCTGATCTATTTCAACTCCCTGGTTCTGATCATCGGTTTTGAATTGAATGTCAGCATATCCTCCCTGAAAAAAATTGCCGACGAACGGAATAATAACCTGTCGGATGGTAAAGAAAACCCGGCCTGATTACCGAAATTTGGTTAACCCTTAAAATTATCTATAATGAAAAAAATAGTTTTTGCTGCATTCCCGCTGGCCATGATAGCGCTGCTCACCCTGGCCCCGGCCGGAGATCCCCTGACCATTGGCGCTTCAATACCCCATGCTGATACCAAAATGAAGGATATCAGCGGAAAGGATGTTTCCTTTAAAGACGCAATGATGAAAAATGGGTTATTGGTAATGTTCAGCTGTAATACCTGCCCCGTTGTTGTAAAATATGAAAGCCGTACGGTTGAGTCCGCCAAAACGGCCTTGTCAAAGGGTATCGGGGTCATCCTGCTGAACTCAAATGAGGCTTACCGTGACAACGGCGACTCTT
>DASUMO010000422.1:0-3264 GCA_036277695.1 Chitinophagaceae bacterium | reverse complement strand
AGAGATATCGCTTTCACTTCTAAGTTTCAACTTTTTTTGTACCGATATTTCATCAATTTTCGCAGAGAGTGCCGGTAAGGCTTCCTGCAGTGATTGCTTGCCGCTTTTCAGGCTTTTGATTTTTTTGATTTCTCCACCGGGGACATATACGTAAAACTGTTCCGTTGTTACAATCTCGCGGCGGCTGTAATCGCCCAGGGTGGGCACATCCTCCACTTTTTGTGAAATAAATTTCAGGAGATGTACCCTGGGGCCCATGGACAATACCTGGTAAATCGCATTTTCATTATGCCCGTCAATCTCGGGATAACCTGCCTTGAACACATAATGTTTTTTCTGTCCGTCATAATCATTCTCATCAAATGATGCCAGTTCAAAAAATTCCAGTTTTAATTCTTTACCATCTTTGATCACCATCATGGCATTATTAAACGTATTGAACTTCAGGGGAACGTTGTTGACTATCCTACCCTGTCCCAGTTCCACCGAACCCTGGCGGTATTCGGAATTGAAAAAAGGATTACCCCCCACATCCTGTAATGATGGCATGCGGAATGGTTTGGCGGGCAGGTCATTGATGCTGGCTTCCGTGATCGTTAACACTGTATCGGTCGCCTGGGCAAAGGCAATTGCGGGAAGGGATAAGGAAAAAAGAATAGCAATGATAAAATTACCGGCCAGGGGCACGCGAAAGGAAGATTTAACCATGTATCAGTTTTTTTTGAAGTTGCAAATATAGGTGAAGGGAAGTTTAGAAATTCACCACTGAGTATGAATAAAAAAAGGTTAACGTATTAAATAAACCTCTTATTCCTGGGCCTTAAAACAAAAACACAACCGGGGCTGGTCCAGGTTGTGTCTTTTAACTAAATATGGAGAATGTTTAATTTAAATCAGTTTATCAGAAAGCCTTCAATTCCTTTTTTTCTGTTGTTGACGGCTTATCCTTAAAGGGCATTTCCAGGTTATACATGGTAAAACTCCAGATATCAGCTGCTTCTTCAATGATTTTGCCGGTCGGTTTCCCGGCCCCATGCCCTGCCTTGGTTTCAATCCTGATCAGGGCCGGGTTTGAACCGGCTGTGGCTTCCTGTAATCTTGCCGCGAACTTGAAACTATGTGCAGGAACTACCCTGTCGTCATGATCCGCGGTAGTGATTAAAGTTGCCGGGTAACTGACCCCGTCCTGCAGGTTATGCAGGGGTGAATATTTTCTTAGGTACTCGAATTGTTCCGGGTTATCACTGCTTCCATATTCCACTGCCCAGGCATATCCAATGGTGAATTTGTGGTAACGTAACATATCCATCACACCGACCTGAGGGATGGCCACCTTAAAAAGTTCAGGCCGCTGTGTCATGGCCGCCCCTACCAATAATCCACCGTTACTGCCGCCCCGGATTGCTATTTTACTACTATTGGTGTATTTCTCCTTGACCAGGTACTCGGCTGCACCAATAAAATCATCGAATACATTCTGCTTATTCTGCAGCATACCAGCTTTATGCCAGTCTTCACCATATTCACTTCCGCCGCGCAGGTTTACCTGGGCATAAATGCCACCCTGTTCAATAAAAAAGGCATTGGAAATACTAAAGCCGGGAGTCAGCGGCACATTAAACCCGCCATAGCCATATAATAACACGGGATTATTCCCATCAAGTTTTAATCCTTTTTTATAAGTAACGAACATCGGGACTTTTGTCCCATCCTTACTGGTAAAAAAAAGCTGGCGGGTTTCGAACGATGCAGGATCGAATTTGGTTTCTGTCTTCCGGAACAAGGAAGATTTGCCCGTAGCGATATCATAACGGAAAATAGTAGGCGGGTAATTAAATGAAGTAAAGGTGTAAAAGAATTCAGTATCTTTTTTCTTACCGCCAAATCCACCGGCTGTTCCTATGCCCGGCAGTTCAATGGAGCGGATCAACTTACCGTAATAGTCGTGCTGGTAGACTTTGGTAGAAGCATCTTTCAGGTAAGAAGCAAACAACGATCCACCCCCTGTACTTACATTTTGCAACACTTCCTTTTTTTCGGGAATCACTGTTTTCCAGTGTTCTTTTCCTGGATTTTTAGGATCTATTAATACGAGTTTATAATTGGGAGCGCCGTCATTGGTCAGCACCAAAAGTTTATCTCCTGAATTATCCACTACATTTGGTTCAGTTGAAAAACCAGGTATCAGTAATTTAAATTCTTTTTGATCCGGGTCCTTCATATCCCGATACCAGACCTCTCCCCCACTAGTTCCTTCTGAAGTTCCCAGGATAAGAAATCGCTGGTCTTCTGTAAGTGCCACGCCGACAAATCGCTGGGGATGTGTTTTGTCTTCATAAACAAGGACATCGTTTTCCTGCGGGGTACCCAGTTTATGATAATAAACGGCGGGCGATTCATTTTTCCCTTTTAACTGATCGCCCTGGCCGGGTTCAGGATAACGGGTATAATAAAAACCTTCATCTCCTTTCCAGCTAAACCCGGTAAACTTCAGCCAGTTCAATTTTTCGTTTGTTTTTTTACCACTGGCCACATCCATTACATAGCCGGTTTGCCAATCGCTGCCGGATTGGGAAACGGAATAAGCTAAATATTTGCTGTTCCGGGAAAAGTTCCAGCCGGATAAGGCAGCTGTTCCATCCGCTGCAAGTTTATTAGGATCCAGGAAAACTTCGGGTTTACCATTCAGTCCTTTTTGCCTGTATACCACGCTCTGGTTTTGCAGCCCATCATTTTTAAAGAAATAATAATAGGCGCCCTCTTTAAACGGCGAAGAATACTTTGGGTAGTTCCAGAGTTCTTCCAACCTTTTCTTTACCTTATCCCGGAAAGGGATCCTGGATAAATAATCCTGAGTAACGGAATTTTGATTTTTTACCCAGGCCTTTGTTTCATCACTGTTATCATCTTCCAGCCAGCGGAAAGGATCCTCCACCTGGTTGCCATGATAATCTTCCCTTACATCACTCTTTTTTGAAACAGGGTATTGTAGTTGGGCCGCCAGGAAAAACGGCAGACCAATAAGTAATAAAAAAACGATGCGCTTCATAACAGGAGTATTTTACCTTTAAAGATAGGAGAAACGGGATAGCGGTTGCCTCCATTTTACAAATGGTTGTTTACCCGGATAAAAGCCTTAGCTTGCTGTTTAACCTGCTTACACTCATTGAAGAAACAACTTATCCCTGCCGTTAACCGGCAACCCGATGGTGTTGAACCAACACAATCAAAACAAAACCTTATTTTTGACAGCTTTTAGACCTA
>DASUMO010000421.1:0-3393 GCA_036277695.1 Chitinophagaceae bacterium | reverse complement strand
TAGAAAAGCAGAAAAGCAGAGATTCCCGGAACAGAGTTAATGATTCAATCCTTTAGTTTCTTCCTTCGCATTTTTATCAGCTGTTGCTTGGGGTGTTGAAGGTTAAAATTGTGAATCGCCGTCAAAGAAAGGAAGCATTTCTGTATATACCCTGCCTGCAAACCCTGCCAGGCGATTCCCATGATCACCGAGGTATTCTTCAGCAAAATGGGGTATACGATAATGTTCCAGTTTCTTACTGAATTGCAGGGCCGTAAAAGTTATATGGGAAAATTCTTCATTCCTTCCCCTATTCTGAAATGCGCTCTACACCGGCTCTTAGTTGTTAGTCAGCTTGAAATAGGATTGATTCGCCATATATTATTGCAAATAGCAGTTAGTCGCTGAAAGAAAGTCGTTTGTCTCAGTTATTTACCATTATCATCTCGGTGCACATGGAATTATTTAAATTTAAGGGACCGAATAAAACCCAGTGAACCCCGAAAATTTTATATTCTCCAATCAACCCCGCTACCGGGTTAGCCGGCATTTTATTTTTTGGTTCCTGTGGTTTGCTTTCATGATCCTGACCGTACACATCCCCGGAAATCGCATATTGAATTGGCACTTCGAAGAAAATCCGGCCTACTTGAATGAAGTGGAAAAAAGAGGAGGGGTATTCACCATGTATATGGTAATGATTTGGCGGCAAAGCTGGATCCTTTTATGCCAAATCGCTTTCACTTATGCAATCGTTTATTATATTCTACCCCGTTATTATGCAAACCGGGAAAAATGGCTCGCCACAACAGGAATACTCGTGTTGTTATTCCTGGCCTATCTCGGCCTGAGTTATTTTGCACATTCCCTGACGGCACTTCACAACCTGCGGCAGCGGAAGGAGGCCGGTTTATCTATTATAAGTGCAGACAGTATTCAAAGGCTCAGAACGGTATTATTCTCTACTACATTTAATCTCTCCACTGTTATCGGTATAACGGTAACCATCAAACTGGCCAAACGCTGGTGGGTGAAACAAAAAGAAACGGCCCTGGTTCTCCGTGAAAAGGCCAGCGCCGAGCTTCAATTGCTGAAGTCGCAGGTACACCCCCATTTTCTTTTTAACTCACTCAATAATATCTATGCTTTTGCCCTGGAAGGTTCTTCCAAAGCCCCGGAAATGATCCAGAAATTATCCGGATTGCTTCATTATATGTTACATGACTGCAAACAGTCACTGGTACCCCTGCACAAAGAACTGGCATTGCTGAACGACTACATATCACTGGAAAAAATCCGTTATGGTGATCGGTTAAAAATTGACGTACAGCTGCCACCCATCCCCTCTTCACCAACGATAGATGCAGCTAATAGAATGATCGCGCCCCTGCTGCTTATCCCTTTCGTGGAAAACAGTTTTAAACACGGTACCAGTAAGATGTTGGTCCAGCCCTTTGTTATGCTGACCATTTCAGTCGTTGACGAAATCCTGTATTTTAAACTGATCAACAGCAAACCTTCAACCCTGGAGGAAACACATCCTAACGCAAGCGGGGGCCTTGGATTAAGGAATGCAAAAAAAAGACTAAACCTGATGTATCCCGGACGCCATGAACTCCAATTAATAGATGAAGAAGGAACATTTACAATTTGGCTTCAAATAGCATTATCGGGAAAAATGCCAGGAATTTCCAGGGACCAATTGAAAAAAGAAAAGGTTTTATATGAGCTGGGATGAGTTTATTTTTTCGGAAAAAAAATCGCTGAAATATACCCGTCACACCGTTTTTTGGGTGCTATGGGGATTCGCTTTTTATGGCTCCCGCTATTTTTATCCGAAGCCATTTTTATCAGGACAAACCAGTTTAAATATACCCAGCGATATCCGGGAATTAACCGTGCCCGTTAGTAAGTACATCGTATCTGCCGATCCCTGGTCGACAACCGAATTTATACGCTCCTTACTGATGTTATCCGTTCATATGGCAGGATGTTATATTGTAATCCTTATCCTGCTGCGATATGTATTGCAAAAAAAATACTTCCTCTTCCTGGCTGGTTTCGTTCCTTTAATTCTTCTCTTGATATTGCTAAGCCGGTTTATTGATGTAACAATGATGCCTTTATTGGTGGATCCAAACTATAACATGCCCTTTTATACCAGTATTTTTAGCGGGGTGATCAGCGCGATAAAAATAATTTTTATAGCCGTGGCCATCAAACTGGGCAAATACTGGTGGTTCAAGCAAAAAGAGAAAGAGCGCCTGGAAAAGGAAAAAATTGAAGCCGAACTGCATTTACTAAAATTCCAAATTCATCCCTTATTCCTCCTCAGTACACTCAATAATATTCACTCATTTGCCCTTTCGGCATCCCCCCGGGCTCCGGAAATGCTGCTGAAACTATCCGACATACTCAGTTATATGTTGTACGATTGCAATGAGATGGAAGTACCGTTAACAAAAGAAATAAAAATACTCAGCGACTACATGACTCTGGAAAAAATGCGGTATGGGAAGAAACTGGAAATGAATATACAGGTAACTGGTAACACGGGAAATTACAGAATTGCCCCCTTACTGCTACTCCGTTTTATTGAACATAGTTTTCATCAAAGCAGTAACAGTTCGCTGGAACAAGCCTGGATAAACCTGGAAATACAAATACAACCGGAGGGACTCGAGATGAACCTGATGAATGGTAAAACAGTGGAGCCGCTAACAGAAGAGGATAATGAAAGTAATCACCTGGAACTGGCAATGAAAAGATTGGAGTTGTTATACCCGGGACGGTTTTCTCTGAAAATCACTGAACAACCAGAAATCCTGGCCGTAGCGCTGCAATTACAATTAACGGGGTTAGAGGAAAAAAAAGAAACTTTGCAACAAGACAGCCCCCTCCTGGGTAATATTGTATTGACGGAAGAACTGCCTCCTGTCAAGTTGATCTTTTAAACCCGTCTAAACCCAAACCATGGCTGCGATAAAAAAAATAACCTGCCTGATCATTGACGATGAGCCCCCGGCCCAGGCTGTTCTAAAAAAATATATTGCCGAAGTTCCCTCACTCGAACTGGCCGGCTCCTGCAATAATGCGGTGGAGGCGATACCCCATTTACAAGATCATACCGTAGATCTGTTATTTCTGGATATACAAATGCCCGGCCTGCTTGGAACGAATTTTATCCGGACCCTGAATAATCCGCCCAAAGTGATCTTTACAACAGCTTACCGCAAATTTGCCGTAGAAGGATTTGAACTGAATGCTGTAGATTATTTATTAAAACCAATTAGTTTTGACCGATTCCTGACAGCCGTAAATAAGGTCCTTCAACTCAACCTCCGGACTCCGTTTAATAGTACCTCGGCAACCGAAGCCGAAACAGGTAATAATCAACCCTTTCTTTACCTCCGT
>DASUMO010000420.1:0-2498 GCA_036277695.1 Chitinophagaceae bacterium | reverse complement strand
AGGCCTAAAAATGAATAATGCGAAAAGAACAGCGGTCCGCCATAATCAAATCCCAGGGGAAGTTTAATACCATAAAACTCTTTCCCATTCCGGAAAAAATCACTTTGGGCCCAACCCTGATGATAGACCGAGCTATTGACCCGGTATCTTTCATTGGGACTGGAAGCAGCGAGTATATACATAATCAGGCATTCATTGAATCCCCGTACCGGAAAATTCATGGCCCAGCCGTTGTTGGGGCTCCAGTGCCAGTATAATACATCCTGTCCCTGTGTATACCAGTTCCATTCTATATCACCCCATAACCAGGCTACGCGGTTCCGAAAACCTTTTTCCACTTCATTGTCCCGGTTGAAATACTGACGGGCGCATAACAGACCCTGCATCAGGTAAGAAGTTTCCACCAGGTCACCCCCGTCATCTTTGCGGCTAAAGGGAATGGTCCTTCCCGTAGCTCCATCCAGCCAATGCGGGAAAGCGCCATGATAACTGGGAGACTTTACTAAAAACTTCACCATCTTCAATAATAGTCTTGCAGCCGTATCTCTTTCTATCCATTTTCTTTCCACGGCAACGATCAGGCTCATGATTCCAAATCCTGTTCCGCCCACCGCAATGGTTTCATGTCCATAGGGGCCATCGGTATTACTTCTTTCCCTGGCCATACCGCTGACGGGATGTGCAAAATCCCAGAAATAACGAAATGTTTGCTGCTGAACCTTATCCAATAAGGCAGAATCACTCAGTTCTTTGCGCTGGCCCCATGACTGTATACTAAACAGTAAGGCTAAAAGGAAAAGGAATGATTGAAATTTTTTCATGCTGATTACAATACAAGCGTGGAAATGGAATGCGCCTTTGCTTTCACCTCAACCGCCTGGCCTTTGATCCAGAGAAAATAAGGAGTCTCCTTGCCCGATTGGTTCATCACGATCACCACTACTTTGCCATCAGGATTGATAAACCCTGTGGCCAGTAACTGGCTGCGGCTGGGAGCCACGGCGATCCGTTTGGCGCCCGGCTGGATAAATTTTGAAAAATGGCCGATATAGTAATAAGCATTGGTATAGATCAACTGGCCCGACCTGGTATCGGCATGCACCGGCGCGAAACAAAAATTCTGTACATGGTTGGGGCCGCCTTTTTCATCCAGCAAGATATTCCAGTCAGTAAATCCTACCATCCCGTTGTTGAAATCATTGATCATTGAACGTCCATACTCCTCGCCCAGCACCCAGGCCCTGTAACGGGTGGAATCAAAACTTTCCGCGCAGCCTTCGGTGAAAAAAATATGTTTATCCGGATAGGCTTCATATACTCTCCTTAAATTTTCATACATGGGTTGTCCGCCGCTCCAGTCTTCATACCAGTGAAAGCCGATACCCCAGGCATACCTGGCAGCATCCGGATCATTAAAATAGGTTTGAGCCCGCTGGTAGATCAGGTCGCGGTTATGATCCCATACAATGATCTTCTTATCACCCAGTCCTTCTTTTTGCATGACTGGCCCCAGGTGATTTTTCAGGAAATCACGTTCTTCTTCCGCGGTATAAATACAACTTTCCCAGCGCTGTTTGGCCATGGGTTCATTTTGCACACTGATCCCCCAAACCGGTATGCCATTTTTCTCATACTCTTTGATGAATTTCGTATAATAAGTAGCCCAGCTATCATAAAAATCGGGTTTCAGCTTTCCACCCTGGAGCATATCATTATTGTCCTTCATCCAGGCCGGGGGACTCCAGGGACTGGCAAACAGGTTTATCTTGCCACCTGCTGCTTCCTGTGCTTTTTTAATAAAAGGGATCTTGAATTTCCTGTCATGCTCGATATTGAATGACTTTAATTCTTTATCACCATCACTAACATAAGTATACATATCGCTGCTGAAATCGCAACTATTTATATTGGTACGGGCTACTGTATACCCAATTCCCTTTTCTTTGCTGAAATGAGCCTGCAGGAATTCATCCTGTTTTTCTTTAGGCAATTTGGCAAAGGTTTCCGCAGAAGCATCAGTCAGTGCGGCCCCCATTCCAAAATAAGTTTGATAGGTTTTGGCGGGATCTACAAACACGCATACCTGTGTTTCAAAAGGCTGGCCCAATTCACGAAATGAAAAGGTATCACCCGTCAGCGTGAGCCGCAAATCGCTGCTATCTGCAGTAATATATACAGCAACTTTCTTCCCATTAGTGGTAAAATTGTCTTCAGGACTGCTTACTCCTCCCGTTTTTGTTTCGGGTTGCTGGCAACCTGCAAAAATGCAGGCTAGCAGGCCAGGAAGTAAAAAAGATTTTATCATATACATTGTTGTTTGTGCGGGAAAAATGATTACCAAACATAGGTGACCACGGTGCCGGCAGGAATGGTCAGTAATCCCCAACTTCCTTTATACCGCAGGTTAAATGCAATAGGAGTTACACCTTCATTGAGTACCAACAATACTTTTTTGCCATCGGGCCGGAGAAAGGCCACCTGCTGGATTCCCGCCACCG
>DASUMO010000419.1:0-8631 GCA_036277695.1 Chitinophagaceae bacterium | reverse complement strand
ATAAATGAGGTAAAGGCTGGTTGAGGCCATTCACAAGATTATTCCGCCAGTAGATACTTACCGGCATATCTTTTTTGGCAAGAATGGAAGGGCCGGGATAAGATCCATTGTATCCCCAGACAGTTGTTTGAAGCGGTTGCTGTGTAATTGGATCAATTAATCCCAACCACTGTTCAAACTGGCTGATACCAATTGTAAATAAGCCTCCATTACGGGCGTCAATAACAGAGGGAACAGGCAGTGGATTAACAAATTGAGGTTGTGTCCTTGGATCGAGCAAGGCCTGCCCTGCAGCTGTATATATAGTACAGACCATACCTACAACACACCCGAATTTCCAAAAGGAGTATAATTTAATCATAACAGTAGTTTTTGATTTTTTAAATAACTAAACTAGTATAGTCTACTCCTGATAACCATGAGTCGGGTCAGGCATTTGATTGATTTTTATTCGAAAAACACATGATTATGCGTCTTTAGCCTTTGTTGAAGCTTTTCATCAAGTAAGATCGGCCGGCTGTGGAGTATGCCTGGTAAATGCTGCGAATAAGCTGAACTTTGAAAAAACAAACAGTAATGAGAGTCATTTCATTCCTGGTCCTGTTCATACCCTTTGGGTTTTGCAGGTATGATACAGGGCTAGCCTATACCGCCAGCACACCGGCCGACCTCCCGATCAGGAATTTCCTGGAGATTCGTGTAATGGACTCCGTGGATTTTATACGTTGGAAACTCATTATGGGACATAATAACTATACGTTAGATTGTCATTACGGCATTGGCAAACCCAATACGAATGGATTCATTAAAGACGGCACTAAACTTAGCCTCCGCGGCGAAATGAAAAAAACGGGCAACGTCTATCATTTAATTAATGGAAGAAAAGAACTGAAACTTATTGAACTGAATCCCGACCTGCTTCACGTAATGGATAACAATAATAAACCAATGGCGGGCAATGGCGGCTGGAGTTATACCGTGAATAAAGTAAAAAGCAGCGCGGGTTATCCGCTTGGAACGAACCTGGCTCCCGGCCCCTTGAAAGATTCCATCATATTTGAAGGCCGTACTCCCTGCGGTATTCCCGGTATCATGGAACCGGGAAAGGAATGTTATAAATTAAAATGGAGACTGTTGCTCTATTTAGATAGCCATAGCCACCAACCTTCCTGGTATAAACTTTATGGAACAGCCTGGAGAAGCCAGCAACCCCTCTCAGGAAAATGGAGGATCGAAAAAGGGAAGAAAGCTGTTAATGGTTACCAGTTACTGGATAAGAATGAAAGACCCTTTATTTATTTGCAGCCTGTTTCTGATAATATAGTCTTATTTACTGATGCCGATGGCAACCTCCTGGTAGGCGACAAAGATTTCAGTTATACACTTAATAAAAGAAACTAAAGGCAGGCTTTAGGATTCAACAAAATGCCAGCATACCCCGGCCAGGTCAATCAGGTTTACCTCCCTGCCATAAGGTTGATTACTGGGTTCGGATACGCGGATACCAAATTTTTTTTCTAGATCTTTGTCTTTTATTTCCTTCCAAAATTCATCGGCGCTGCTTACCCCAACAGTGATCATAAAGTTTTCTGCAAATTCCTTATTGTTGAACTGCTGCAAAATGAATTTGCATTCATCCTTTTGAAAGCCGGCATAGCCCCCGGCATCCCAATTAATCCGGAAACCCAACTCCTGGAATAGTAGCTTGGACTTTTCAAAATCATTACCCGAAGGCACAAAAGGTTGCAGGGAAAGAAATTTCATAGCCCTTTTTCATAAAGCTAGTACATTCTCCTATTTTTCCACCGGTCTCTTCCCCTACATGTACCTAATTTCTTTCCGCAGTTAATGAATTGAGAAAAACGCTCGCAATGCCCATAATCAGGTCGCCAATTGGGCAATAATAAGATGATTAGGAAATTTTCTCGTAGTAGCCCCAGGGAATAAAGAACTTTTTCCCATGCACAAGTAGATTGTCAGGGCAAAGGATTCCGCACATATGTATAAACCTGTATTTTGTACTAACACATCCTTATGAACCGCCTGCCCATTACCAGTTTATGGATTTCTGCTTTTCTCCTCCTGCTTTCCTGTACGGCCGAAAACAGGGACAACCCTGGCCCTTTCGCGGAAAAGACAGAAAAAAAGGAAACTACGGTTTCTTCAAAAAAGAAAAGCTCCAAATCAACAAAGAAGAAAACGGGTACAAAGACAGGAATCAGTAAAAGCCGGTCAACCGTCAACCGTGCAGAAGACCTGGCCAACTATGCCCATAAAAATGGTTATTCATCTAAATATTGTTTCCTGGTGGACATGAGTTTGCCAAGCGGGAGGAACCGTTTTTTTGTATATGATATTGAGAACAGGGATATTGCCTATGCGGCCCTTGTGGCGCATGGTAGCTGCAATGAAAATTTTCTGTCCAGGCCCCGTTTTGCCAATACCCCCGAATGTGGTTGCAGTTCATTGGGAAAATATAAAGTGGGTGCACTATACAATGGAAAATATGGAAAGTCCTACAGGCTTTATGGCCTGGAGAAAAGCAATTCCAATGCATTCAAACGGGGTGTGGTCATACATGGTTATGATTGCGTGCCGGATAATGAAATTCATCCCATGGTGCTTTGCAACAGCCTGGGTTGCCCGATGGTTTCCTATCGTTTTTTTAACCGTCTTACCCGAATCATCAGCCAGTCCGGCAAGCCCATCCTGCTCTGGGTTTATCGCTGATAACCCGGCTGGCGTGGGATAGTCTCAATGCTCCTGGATCCAGTTATAAATATAACCGGCTGTTTGTTCCCAATTAGGAAGTCCTACTACAAAATGATTATTAGCTGCTACTTCCCAAAAATCAGTTACAGAACCGGGATTTTTGTAGCGTTTAAAATTTCGCCTGTTCAGGGTTGCCGGTATAATATTATCCGCCCCACCGGCGACGAACAATAAGGGAGCGTGTGCTTTCTTAAAATCAATTTTTGCAGTCAGGGAAAGTCCACCCCGGGCAGCTCTTTTGGATTCGGGAATCGTATTGGCTTCGTAACTCGCTTTCTGCTCTTCGAGACTCATCCCATTGGTAAAAGCGTATTGCCAGGTCTTGAATGACATCATATAGGTTTTATCCAGGGAAGTGAAAAGACCGAGTGAACGCCAACCCGCTTTTAAGAAAGAAAATTCGTAGGGGATCACGCCAAGTGGCGGCACCGAATGAATGACAACGGCAGCATCGGCATAACCACGGTTCAACAGGATCTGTGTCATGAGTCCGCCCAGCGAATGGCCCACAATAACAGGTTTTTCGGGAAGGGTTTCGATAAAGGAAGCATAATGATTCACTACATCTTTCAGGTGTAACCTGGCAAGGGGTAGATCATGGGGCCGCCTCTCCCTTGCTTCGCGGGCCGTACCTTCCTTATGAGGCCATGATGGCGCATAAGTGGTATAACCCTTTGCTTCAAAATACTGTTGCCAGGGCTTCCATCCGAGATTGGTTACGAATGCCCCTGTGACGAAAACGATCGTCTTTGACCGGATACTTTTCATATTCTTACGTTTAAAATAAAAAGAAGGGGGAATTACTGCATCATGAGGAAGCAACCGACGCTGGCCCTAAGATAATTAAATGTTAACAAAAAAATTAGCGGAAATAAAAAGGTAAAGGAGAATCTTAATGTATCCCGGGACTGAGACTATTTTGATTAACCGGTCTTTATTCCATTTTAAAATCCGCGGTCGCCCGGTAATCATCCCATTCTATCTCGAAGCGAAAACTGGAATCAGTAAGCGGGCGAAGGTGGATTGCCAGTATTTCCACTTTGGGCAGGATATGATACACAATAAGAGGAATCTTTAAAATATCCGCAGCCGGGTCATATTCCGTTCCCCAGACATCAGCCTTCTTATTGATATGCAAAAACCAATTCTCATCTTCCGGGTAAACCCAGAGAGAGTATTTACCAGCCGGAAGTTTTTCTCCTTTAAAATCCAGGTTGGCTGCAGTCCGCAATTGCGTAGCATTGTTAGCGCCTGCTCTCCAGATCTTTCGCCAGGGCACTACCGCACCAAATACCTGTCGACCGCGACGATAGGGCCGCCAATAATCAACCTCTACTTTTTTATCTATAAGCGTTAAGCGGGTCGTATCCCGGAAAGCCCGGTTAGTTAATTGCTTATTCGCAAAGCGGCTTCGTGCATATTGATTCATAAAGCTCTTATAGTCTGCCTGCTCCCTTTGCACAATCGCCACAAAATTCAGCGAGGAACCGATCGCGTCGGCCACCATCAATCTTCCCTTTTGATCTACAAATAGTTTGATATGTCCCATTACCCCGCTTCCGATCTTCAATTCATCATGGTCAATTCTTGCCACATGATAACGGCGGCATTCTCCAAATGAAAGCTGGCAATGAAATGCCGTATCACCGATAGTAGCGGGCGCAAAAAATCCCATATAGGGAAATACAAAAAAGCTGCAGGCATCCGCGGCGTTTGATACGATTCCTTTGGCAGCAATAGCGCGCCGGCCGGTTAATTTTCCTTCGCGATGGGAAGTATAGATGGTTGAATCACCCTTAAACAGGTTCAATCCTTCGGCCGAAAGACGCCAGTTGCCGTTGCTGTCGATCGTATAGGTTTTGGATTTCACTTCCTGGATATCGCCCTTTTTATCCAGTATCCCGGATCCTTCATATTTAACCAGCTGGCCGGCTAAACTCAAAATAGTCGTATTGAATTTTCCCTTGTCAAATTCGAAATACTGAATTGTTGTCGTATCGGTACCCAGGGTGTAAATGACCATCCCGCTGTCTTTTTTTTGGGCATTCAATAAGGCAGGGCAAAACAGGAAAAGCGTACAGAGTAAGGAACGAAAGGCCGGGAGCATGGAGGAGATTTCGATAATGATACGAAAAAATATGAAGAAAATTAAGGATTAGTCGACCAGCTTTCTTGTTTTGCATCCGAATAGCCTGGTTGCTTGAAATTCCTGGATCCGACACTAAAACAGGGGCAGGAACACCACACTATTGTGATGAAAAGGGGATCGTCAGTTTCCGACCCTATCTTGACCGCAAAGAGAACTTATTTATCACTGATTATAAGGGTTTTCTGCTATAGGCACAATCCCGGTTCTGATTGGCATAGTTTTTTAATGTTCCTGGTAGATACGATCTCTTAATCATTAAAACTATTCGTATGGACAAGATGGAAATAAAAGGAAAATGGAATGAATGGAAAGGTAAGCTAAAACAGAACTATGCACAGTTAACAGATGATGATTTAAAGTACGAGGAAGGAAAGGAAGATGAATTTTGGGGAAGGGTGCAGAAGAAAACAGGAAAGACAAAAGATGATTTGGTAAAATGGCTTAAAGATCTCGGCTAACCAAGAAGAGAGCGGTAACCATAGTCCTTATTGAACTGGTTGCCCGTTCCCTGGTTGTCATTGTTTACATTAATAGGTTAGGCTTTTAGTGTGTTGCCGGTGATACACCGGCAACATTTTTTTTCTTCCGTAAATAATAATCAACCGTTTAAAATTCCACTTCAATCCTTTTCAGCGATGCTGTTTTGATCTTTATCACCTTCAGCCAATCCAGCAGGCGAATTACCGGGTATACAGGATCAATTTCATGCCATTTCACACCCCCAAAATTAATGCTGGAAGGATATTTATGATGATTATTATGATAGGCTTCGCCCAGCATCAGGATATCGATTGGCAACAAATTCCGGGAAGTATTGTTCATTTTAAAATTCGCATAACCGTATTTATGGGCAAACCAGTTGACAATAGTACCGTGCACGGGTCCCATTAAAATATGTACCGGGACGAGCAGGAACATCCACCAGGCACTGGCGAAGAGAATATAGTAACCGATATAAGCCAGGACCCAGAAACCCGAGGATGTCCAGGTAAGCGCCCATTTATCAAAAGCCTTCCAGTCGGGAACATTTTTCCTGAACTTATCATCCACCTGTAAGGTGCCATTATAAATACCCATATAAATCTTATTGGTGCGCATCATCATCGCAAACACATTCTTCGAAAACCTGGGTGAATGGGGGTCCTTCTCTGTATCAGTATATGCGTGGTGCATCCGGTGCATAATGGCATAAGCCCTTGGGCTCATATAAGAAGAACCCTGGGTGATATAGGAAAATATATAGAAAAAAAGTTCCCATGGCCTGCTCATGGTAAATGCCGCATGCGAGGCATATCGGTGATAGAAAAATGTTTGAGAAAACAAAGACAAAAACCAATGTGCAATAAAGAAAATAAGAATTGCCATAACCCGATCAAGCAATTATTTAAAAACTAAATTATAGCCTGGAGAAAACAGAGCGGCTGATATTGATCAGGCAGCATTTTGATTTTTGTTAAAAGCCAGGCCGCCCTGGGAATTGTGTAATTTGAGGACTAAAAAATTCCAGTGTATGCAAAAACGGATTATTCTGGCCTTGCTGTTGGTAGCGGGAACAACGGTTTCTGCTCAAATAAAAAGCGACAGCACAAAAAGTATAAAGATGGTAAGCCGGCCTGTGAGCACCGGCATCCAATCAATTCCGCCTGCAAGAGCGGCCCGTATCCGTAAAGATGTAGCGATCTTAAAGAATCACCTGGCAACCATGCAAGATTCTGTTACAGTACTCAAAAAGGAAACTGACAGGCTTATGGAATCCATGAAAGCTGATCCCGACAGTATAAGTGAAATGGGTGAAACGGAAAGCCTGAGACTGCAGCTGGCTATGGACAGGTTAAGTAACATGATGAGCACTCTGAGTAATATCCTCAAAAAGATCAGCGATACGCAAAAAAGTATCACGCAAAACCTGAAATGACAAGTCGGCGATGGTCAAGTTTCATTAGTAAACGATTCAATCCCCGGGGCCTTCTATCAAATATTTCCGGGCAAGCGAGAGCTTATTAATTTTTAACTGTTACATCCACCTTTTTGGCTTCCACTTTTACACCGTTTTTATCTAACGTAATAGTGGTGGACTTTTCAGCCGGCTCCTTTACTATAATAACGGGCTTAGAAGGAACAATGATGACTTCTTTTTTTGCTTCCGGCCTGCAGGAAATAGCCAAAGCCGTTAAAACGAAGGCCAGGACAAAGAAGCCAATGATTTTTTTCATATAAGTTTTTGAGTTGAAAACGCCGCATTTTGTTAAGCACGGAAATAGCGCCATACAGCTTTGTATACGTGTCAAATATCGTACCCCTGATACTATAAGAAGTATAATAAGTACTTTCCGCCATATTGGCGTGGATACATTTTAACAAGATCTCTCCTTAAACTTGTTGGTATAAACAAAAAAAGAGCTCATTGCTGAGCTCCTAAAAAGATAATTCGATTTCACTACTACCATCTCTTGTTGTCGGCCCGGGTGGGTTTGTCTTTTGCAACTGAAACAGACATAGCCCTGCCTTCAATTTCTTTACTGTTCAACCCGGCAATTGCCTTCTTTCCTTCTTCATCAGAGCTCATCTCAACAAAACCAAAGCCACGGCTGCGGCCCGTCTCACGATCACTGATAACCTTGGCGCTGGATACAGCCCCAAATTTGGAAAACAACGTGTTTAAATCTTCATCCGTAGTGTGAAAACTCAAATTCGAAACATAAATGTTCATAAAACAAAAAATTTAAATAAACCAATAGATTAACTGTGACAGGAGCATACTGGAAATAGCGAAAGGAGGTTAACTGTTACTGGAGGGAAGAGTAAAAATTGCGCCGACCTGTACTGAGTGCCGGTAAAACCTGTGTCACCCGGTGAAGGTAGACTATTATTTCTACAAAGGGAGATTTAGTTTATGCGCACGTTTCCGGTATTCTTAACCCTATTGCCAGACAAACCGATTATACAAGTCCGATAGTCAGACGTTAGCATTTAAATATGTAAATTATGAAACAAATTAGCAAGAATGTATAATGTTTCCCGATAAAAAGACTCTCACCTTTGCATTGTAATAATTCTATTACACATAAATCATAATAAATGACAAATCTACCTGTCACCCCGGGTTTTGTAAAAGACAACTGGGATGAGCAAAAAAAGAAGCTGAAAGAAAAGTTTCCAGTATTAACAGATTCAGATTTGCAGTTTGAGGAAGGTAAAAAAGATGCAATGCTAAACCAGCTCCAGATTAAACTGGGCAAAACCAAGGCAGACCTTGCCGGTATTTTATCAGCACTTTAATCCATGCTCGGGGGTTCGTGTAATCACGAACCCCTATTCTTCAAGATCCGGCATAGCGTATTTTTTGCCGGTAGGGCTTATCAGCAACCCACTTTATGAGTTTCACGTAACGAATCAGGGCAAGCTTTCATTTATCCCAAAATGACCCCTCGTTACCATCTACTTCCTCTTCTATAAAGTCAACCAGGTCACTAACAAAAATCATAGAAAAGAGACGAACCCGGCAATATATTTGAAGAGAGTCTAAGAAGGATAGCCATGCCTGTCATTGCCATCGTTTGGATGGCGAATAAATAATTAAAAAGAGATAATTATGAAAAAAACGTCTTTACTCCTGTTAGGATTAGCAGCAACACTTACCCTGATAGCGCAACAACATATAGGGACAGTCGACCTAACTGTCTTTGGTAACAAGAACCTGAAATTGGAGA